>JAPOON010000260.1 GCA_026713405.1 Gammaproteobacteria bacterium | reverse complement strand
CCACTGCGATCAGCGCAAAGCTCCCCACATAGGCTCGGTGCTTGCCGATTCGGGTGGAAAGCCATACCCAGAAAGGTACGGCGGCGAAATTGGAGAGATAGAAGAACGTCAGCATGATGGGAGCGAGCCCTTCCGCGCCCAGCACAAAGGCGATGAAGAAGATGTACAGGGGCGTCGTGATCGACAGCCCCGTGGTGCTGACCAGAAAGGCCGTCGCCAGTCGCTTGAACGGCCCGTTTCCCGCCATCAGCTTCAGGCCTTCGCCGACGGGCATTACCGATCGCTCGTAATCCCTCGACTCCCCGACCCGGGTGACGGAGAAAAGCACGCACACCGGCATCACCACCAGCATGGCAATGCCCACAACCTCCAGAAACTCCTTTGAACCCGCATCGGTATAGAGGAAATAGGCACAGATCGCCGCGACTTGCGCAAGCAGGCTGCCCACCACACCCATCATGGAGCGCGCGCCGGTTATCCTCGATCGTTCGTTGTAGTCCGGGGACAGTTCCGCTCCCCAGGCGTAATAGGGAATGAGCATGAGGGTGGTGCCCAGGGACATCACCGCCATCCAGAGCAGCATGTGCATCGCACCCGCCCCGTCCGGAGGCAGATACAGCATGTAGACGCCGGCCATCATGAAAGGCACGGCCAGGACGATCCAGGGACGCCGCCTGCCCCAGCGGGTATGGGTGCGGTCGCTGATATAACCCATCAGGGGGTCGCTCACCAGGTCGAACAGCCGCACCACCAGCATGATGGTCGCCGCCACCGTCAGCGGCACGCCCAGATCGCTGGTGTAGAACTTGGGCAGGAACACGACCGCCGGGAATATCGACAGCATCACCGGCAGGTCCGTGAGCGAGTAGTAGAACAGCGTGGATCGTTTCAGTCGTGCCAAAAAACAGTCAGCCTTGATTGGACGGTCGCGAGATGTTAGACGATATGCAGCAACCGAAGGAAATGAATTATGAGCTTCGCCATCAACCCCCACCATAGCTGGCTGCCGCTCGAAGAGCGGGCCGCGGCAGAGGACAACCCCCGCCGCAAGGCCCTGGTTACCGCGGTCCGCGACCACATGGAGGCCGAGATCAAGGGCCAGCTCGACCCCCTGATGGACACCCTGACCAGCGAACCGATCTATCACTTCTGGGGCCAGGCGGAGCCTTCGGTCATCGAGGGCCGCGACGCGGTACGCGCATTCTACAGCGGCATGTTCGACGTCGGCGGGCAGCAGTTCGAAGTGGTGGTCGACAAGGTGGTGGTCAGCGACAACCACGTCATTACCGAAGGCCAGGTCAAGCAGGTGCACAAGGGCGCATCGCTGGCCGCCATGGGCATCGGCGAAGTGGACGGCCAACCCGTCGCCGACGACGACCTGTTCGTGGCGACGGCTCAGCTCGTCACCCTGTGGCCCGCGGACGAACACGACAAGCTGATCGGCGAGGACATCTACTTCGGTTCGAATTCGTTCGCGGACGTGCAGAGAATCACCCGCGAACAACTGCCGCCCTATTACAAAATCTGATTCCCTGGTCAGCCCGGACAGGCAAATTCGATACGCGGGTCAACCCGCGCCAGCGCCTTCGCGGGGGCATCGTGCGGCCGACACCGGAAATCCAGGGCGGACTATCACCCATTGAAACTGTTACAAGGAAAAACAGCATGAGCATACTGGATCGTTTCAAACTCGACGGACAGGTCGCCGTGGTCACCGGCGGCGGGCGCGGCATCGGCGAAGGGCTCGCACTCGGGCTCGCCGATGCCGGCGCCGACGTGGTGGTGGCCGCCCGGCGCACCCACGAAGTCGAAGCCGTTGCCGAGAAGATCAGGGCGCTCGGCCGGCGCGCGCTGGCGGTGACTGCAGACGTCATGGAAATCGAACAGGTCCAGTCCCTCGCGGAACGGGCCTTCGCCGACATGGGCAAGCTGACCTGCTGGGTAAGCAACGCCGGCGGCGCCGATGATCGGGTGCCGCGCACCTTTCTGGAGATGCCTGAGCGCCAGTGGGACTTTCAGCTCAACCTGAACCTGAAAGCGGTGTGGACCGGGGCACAGGCCGCTGCCAACATCATGAAAGACAACGGCGGCGGCACCATTGTCAACATTTCGTCAGCCGCCGCCGGAGGCGCCGCACCGTTCAACGGCCCTTACGCAGTAGCCAAGAGCGGCGTGAACAATCTCACCCAGACCCTGGCCGTCGAAATGGCGCCCCTCGGCATCCGTGTCAACGGCGTCTCGCCGGGGCCGATTCCCACGGAGGTGTTCATGGAGTACCTGAACCTGAAGGAGGAAGAGATTCCTGAACTGGGCGAGCGGTTTCAGATCCCGCTGGGAAGGGTGGGAACGCCCGAGGACATCGCCCCCGCTGTGGTCTATCTCGCTTCCGAGGCATCGGCCTGGATGACGGGACACACAATCCTGATCAAGGGAGGCCCCTGACCGACGGGAATCGGTGCAGAGACGGCGCCCGGCATTCGATCCGGATAGCAGCCCCGAGCCGTTCCGCTTGGACCGGGAGCACGTCAACCTCACGTGCTCCCGGAATTCACCGGGCTACGGGCGCAGCAAGCGCGCCGCAGAACTCCGCCCTACATCGTGAAGCGGTATTGCAGGCTCAGCGTTCGGCCGAGGGGCGTGGTCGCCGCCTGGTCGAGGCTGTTGGGGCCGGTGTTGTTGCAGACGGCCGGGCCGTTCATGAAGTTGGGGCAACGGCCCGGGATGGCGCCTGCGCCGATGGCGTAGATCTTGTCGGTGATGTTGCGCCCGATCAGGTTGAACTGATGCCGGCCATCTTCCGAGTAGAGGCTGATGGAGGCGTCGAGCAGCCAGAAGCTGTCCTGGATGAACGGGTCGAGCGTCGCGGTGAAGGCGTAGTCTCCGGTGTAGCGGGCGTCGGCCGACAGGTTCAGCCGCCAGCCATCGGCGACCATCATGTCATAGCTTCCCCCATGAAGCCCGTGAAGTCCGCGCTGCCGGCACCGTCTTCCCCCTTCAGATTTTCGCCGGTCGCGACGATGAAGTCTTCAGAGTAGGTGGTATCCGTCCACGCCCAGGCGCTTCTGATGGTCAGGCCTTCGATATCGGTGTTCCACAACATGTCGAATTCAATGCCCTGAGTCTCGAGGGCCGAGGCGTTGAACGTGCTGAACTGGATGATCGTGGAATCGAACAGCTGCACCTGCAGGTCCGAGTACTCATAGGTGAACGCCGTCGCACTGAAACGCATGGCGCCGTCCATGAAGCGTCCCTTGAGGCCCGCCTCGAAACCCTCCGCTTCCTCGGACTCATAGATCAGAAAATCCGGGAAGGCGGGGTTGGCGGGCTGCAACGCCGCGGTAGGCAAGGCGCTGTTGTCGATGCCGCCCGACTTGAAGCCCTGCTTGTAGGACAGGTAGACGCTGACTTCGTCGTTCAGATAGTAATTGATGGCGACTTCAGGCGAGATATTGTCGTCCTTGAACTCCAGCCCTTCCTCGATCACCGGAGGCGCGCCGAAGCCGAACAGCGCCGCGGCGGCATGCATGTACGGAATCTCGATTCTGCCTTTCTTCTTTTCATCGGTGTATCGCGCGCCGGCGGTAATTTCCGTGCGGTCGTTGAGGCTCCAGTACACGGCAAAGAACGCGGAGACCACTTCCGTGTCCAGGAAGTGATGCTTGTTGTAGTCGTACTCGTTGCCGGTCACCGGGTCCGGACCCACGATCGCCGCCGTCGGGTCTCCGCCCACGATGGCGTAAACGGGGCCGAAGATATTGGGCATGACGCCCAGGTTGAACGCATACTGATAGGCATCGAACTCCTGCTCGATGTCCTGGTAGAAGAAGCCCGCCTGGAAGTTGAAGGCGCCATCCAGGTTGCTGGCCAGACGCAGTTCCTCGGATACGCTCTTGTAAACGTTGTTGTGCAGGCCGCCGAATACACTGGCGCCGTAGCTGTAGTCGTCCAGTTCCCAGTGCAACAGGTCGACCCAGCCGGTAATCGAGGTCAGGGTAAGCGCCTCTGAAACGTCCCAATCCATGCGCACCGACAGGAAGTGGGTTTCCTGTTCGAGGCCCGGCTCGCCGTCGTCGAAGCCTTGCGGCAAACCGTCCCGCAACCCGGGATTGAGATTCAGTTTCGAGGTATTGCCGTTGAGCTTGCAGTCATCGACGCCCTGGAAAAGCGCAAAAGGCGCTCCCGCGGAGGGTACGCCGGTGGGCTGCTGTCTGCCTTCGGGGCATATCTCTTCCGCCCAGGCGGTGCCGGCGCCGTCGTTGTCGTATTCGGAGTAGCTGTACTTCAGCTTGGCCTGAAAGGTATCGGAGGCATCCCACACCAGCGTCAGGCGCGAATTCAGCGATTCATCGCCATACCACTTGTCCGCGCCCGTGATTGGAACATTGACCAGGTCGTTTTCCGCCGAGTAGTTCTCGAACAACT
>JAPOON010000259.1 GCA_026713405.1 Gammaproteobacteria bacterium | reverse complement strand
TTGCCCCACGGTGGCGGGGCGGCCGGGTCGTACTCGGTATCGCGCATCGGATTGAAACGCCATCCGGGCACGGGCCGGCTGGGCCTGAGGCTTCCGTAGTAGCCGGCAGTCTCCCGGTACACGTGCGATCCCATCCAGTCCGGGTCCTGCGCCCCGTAGGTTGCCAGCAGGGCACCGACCGCCGGGGTGGCCGGGCGCGCGTGCTGGTAGCGCGAGCGGGCCGGGACATAGCACTGGCTGAAAAAGTCACTGGCCTCGGAGCGCAGGGTGGGATCGGCGATGGTGGCCAGGCGCGCCTGCTGTTCATAGGTGCGCAAATCAAAGGCCGAGGGCAGGCCCTCGACCACCGCATGGTTGATGCCCGAAGTCATGGCCAGCACGCCATACCACCACACCGGGAGGTGCACTGATCCCGGGGAGCCGGCAAAGCCGGTGGTACCGAAGGTGCTTTGCGGCGCACTCGGGGTGGCCGTCGGTGGTGCAGGCTGCAGGAGCGTCGGCGGCGGCGTGTAGCGCAGCATGCCGGCATCCAGCGGCGTGAGTGCGGCCGGCTGGCCGGCAAGAACTACCACCAGCAGGGCAATGAACAGCTGGATCTCCATGCGCCGCAGGGACAGGGCCGGTGCGGTACCGAACTCCCCGCCCTCGGCCGGTTCGCGCCAGTGGTCGATGAGGATGCCGAGAAACGGCAGGAACACGATTCCCGTGACAGACAGCACCTCCCAGACGATGTTGTAGAAGGTCCAGCCGTACAGGGTCGTGAACAGTTCAAGGTAGCTGTCTACGGCCACAACCTGGCCCCCGGCAGTGATCCCAAGATGCAGCCTGGAACGGTCACGGATTCAGGGCACCCGGCCGTGGATGACCGGACGCGGGTCGTGGGTGGACTGCTGGGGGGTGGTGAGCGAGGCCCTGCGCCGAACCGCGGCATGCTGGAGCAGTACGCCCGCGGTCGTTGAGACGACTTCACGGCGCACGCGGGTCTCGAACAGGAGATTCTCGATCTCGCGGTCGAGTTCGGCGATGGAGGAGTCGGCATGTTCGCGTGCGACCTCGGTGGCGTAGACTTCGGGGACCTGTCGCCCGGTCAGCAACAGGCGCCTCGCCAGCAGGGCTTTCTCGATGGTGCGCGCGGTGCTGATTTCAGACACCAGCCGACCCAGGACCAGCGACTGTTCGGGGGCTGGCATCTCGCGGATGGCTTCGATGAGCTGGCGCGTGATGGCTACCCCGGGGGCAGTGACCTGTGCCAGGTTGGCCAGGGTGAGCGGTGCGGCCCCGCCCACCAGGCGCTGCAGATCAAGTGTGACCGCACCCGACTCCTGGTGCAGTTTCGGCAACAGGCCGGTGCCCGGAACACTGTCCTTGCGACAGGTATCGCAGGTGGTGACGATATTTTCCCCGACCACGTCAACGACCCACTGTTGTGCTGCGGCGGGCGTGGTCCAGACCTCGGGCAGGCGCGAGCCCGGCACGGGCGGGGCAGCACCGGCGGCGCCGACCCGGCCGGTCCGGGTTAGGGTT
>JAPOON010000258.1 GCA_026713405.1 Gammaproteobacteria bacterium | reverse complement strand
TGAAAAACCGCTATCTCGACCGTTTCCACCTGGTAACGGTGTTCAGCGAGGAACTGCAGGACAACGAGCTGTTCAACGGGCGCATCGACAATGCCAAGGGCGCCGAGTTCATCAAGCGTCTGCTGCCCCTCGACAGTTTCGACGAGTTCTACCTGTGCGGGCCCGAGTCGATGGTTTCCGAAGTCTCCCGGGGGCTGCGCGGCGCAGGCGTCGCCATGCAGCGCATCCGCTACGAGCTGTTCTCCGCATCCGCCGATGACGCTGCCGAGCGCGTCCGCAAGCACAAGGAGCGCGCACGCCTGTACGGCAACGATACGGCCAGGGTATCCGTGCGCCTGAACGCGAAACGGCACTTTTTCGACCTCGAGTACACCGGCGAGAACCTGCTCGACCGGGTACACGCCATGGGCCTGGATGTGCCTTTCTCATGCAAGGACGGGGTGTGCGCCACCTGCAAGGCCCGGGTGCTCGAGGGCCGGGTTGAAATGGATGTCAATCACGCCCTGTCGGCCCAGGAGGTTGCGCAAGGCTACATACTGTCCTGCCAGAGCCATCCGCTGACCGCCGAGGTGGCGCTGGATTTCGACGTATGAACCTCGAGGATTACGCTCGATCGCTGCTCGCGCAGCCCTCGAGGGCCCGATCCCTCATCGTCACCTTCTTCGGCGACGTGGTCTCCGTACAGCCGGCCCGGGCCTGGCTCGGCAGCCTGATTTCGGTGATGGGCAACCTGGGCTTGAGCGAGCACCTGGTGCGCACCGCCTGCAATCGCCTGGCCAGGGAAGGCTGGCTGCAGTCGCTGCGCCTCGGCCGCCGCAGCTACTACCATTTCAGCGACTACGGCGCGCGCCAGTACCGCCGCGCCGCCTATCGCATCTACGCGCCGCGCAAACCGGAATGGGACGGCTACTGGACGGTGGTGCTGACCCGCGCCCTCGATGCGCCGCGCCGGGCTGAACTGGAACGGCAACTCGGCTGGCTGGGGTTCGGCCGGGCCGGGCCGGATACGCTGGTGCGGGCCGGCTTCGGCGAAGACCACCGGGCGGTCACCGCGGAACTCGGTGTGGAAGTGCCCATATTCCGCGCGCAGACCCGAGACCTGGGCAAGGCGGAATTCGAACTGTGCCGCGAAGCCTGGGCGGTCGACTCATTGAAGCGAAGCTACGGCCAGTTTGTCGGCCGTTACGCTCACCTGGTGGGCGAGCCGGCCCCGGCGCCCTGTACGTCCTTGCAACTGCGGCTCATGCTCATTCACGACTATCGCCGCATCGTCCTCACCGACCCGGAGTTGCCGTCCGACCTGCTCCCCGTGGACTGGCCCGGCGACAGGGCACGGGAACTGGCCGCGGAGCTGTATCACCGTTGGCTCCCCGTTTCCGATGCGTGGCTCGCCGACCGGCTCCAACTTGAAGAGGGCGATTGGCCGGCAATGTCGCCCGCCGCGCAGTCGCGCTTCCGCGATGTGACCTGGACACGCCGGCTGGTCGCACTGGCATAGCCGTTTCCCTCCGGCTCAAAGGGTCGGAACTTTTCACTTTGCCGCTTGTCGACAACATACAGTAGCTGCCCGAGGGCCTCGAACAACCAGCAAACCACCAAGAAAAGGGACGATAATGGGCGGAGCCGCCATTATTCCCGAAGCAGTCGCACGGGTTCATCACGCCACACTTGAAGACGCCGGGCAGGCACCGGGCGGAAGTGAGTTCCGGGGTCGGGCAGTGGCTCGGGTGCCGCGGGGCTCGACGTTTCGAACATCGGCGTTCCGCCCAGCACCATCGCCTGAACGGAGGGTAGCATCATGGATCGGATTGAAAAGACGGACGAATCAGCATTCGGCGGCGGTTGGGGTGCGGCCGCGAACTTGACGCGCAGTTTGCAGCCGGGCCGTTTCGGCGACCGGCGGGTGTCGGAAGTTCCAGGGGCGCCGGGTCCGTGCTTTCGCCTCGGGCCGGAAACGGGCAGCGGCGTCGTGCGTACTGAAGGGCATCGGGGAATCCATTCCAGGTCCGCGGCCGGTGTTCCTTCATCGAGCGGCCTTTCCGGTACAACGACGTTGCAGCGCCTCCAGCACTGGCCAGACATTCTGGCCCGGCCGCTGCTGCCGATGCCGATGCCGATGCCGATGCATCCACCGATCCTGATCCCGAGCAACGATCAACGGCCAGTCGAGACCAGGGTATCTGGATATGAAGAACCCTTCTCGCCGCCGATGCTTCTACAGAATCCGGTCACGAGCGGCGATCAGGGGCAGGTCGAGGCCATGGTTTTCGGAAATGAAGGATCCGCCGCGAATACTCCGACCCTGGCGTCCGGAGCATCGGCGGCCGGTGGCGTTCGGAAGCAGCACGACACGCTGCCCCCACCAATTCCGCCGACATGTTACGCAAACCAGTGGAGAATGTTCGCCTGCTGGTGTCGCAGCCACGAGATGCAGTACTGGCCCGCCAGTGCGGAAGCCGTTGCGCACCATTTGAAGGATCGGGCAGAGTCCTGCAAGTCTGCCAATATGGCTCGAATCCGGGCCCCGATTTCCACAACGCACATTGCCCCCCAACTCGCGGACCCTTGCGTATCCGCCATCGTCCAGCGGGCATTGGGGGAGCTGGCGTGCCATT
>JAPOON010000257.1 GCA_026713405.1 Gammaproteobacteria bacterium | reverse complement strand
GACGGCCAGCCCCCCCGTGGCCCCTCATCAGCGCGGTTTTTAGAAGGAGGAGAGGAGGTGCGCCGAGCAGCCAAACCCCCGCCAGCGTCCCGGCCACGGCATAGAGCCCTCCGCCGCTTCCGCCCGCCATTATATGATTCGCAACGAATCCAAGCGCGAGTGCCGGCAGCAGTTTGATCAGGCCGCCCGGAAGCCCGGCAATCACCAGCCGCGCCAGATCCGGGGCCGATCCATGCAGGGCGATCCCCAGCAGGTCTACCGGCTTCACGTTCCCCGACGGCAATGGCCGATAGAACATCCAAGCTTCTTCCTCCAGCGCGTCGGCGCGATCCGCCGTAATCCGGACACTGCGCCTACTGACCGGGTCGATTTCCCGGTAGCGCCCGAACATTCCCGGCAGCAGCGCGACGGGCCGGCCGCCCTTGGCGCGGAATGCCAGCATCGCGTTGCTGTCGCCGCGCCACCAGTTGCCCTCTGCCTTGAACCGCACGCGCCGAGCGCGTACGCCTGACGCGTCAAGAACGTCGACGAGGCCGACCGGAGAATCGGAAGGTCCCGAGCGTGCTGGAATCCTGAAATCGATTCCTTGATGGCGGCCGATGATGTGCAGGGCATCCGCCAGAGCTGTGTCCTCGACGTCGGCATCCCGGTCAATCGGGTGGTCATAGATATTGAAAAGCCGCTGTCGGGCAGCTTTTTCGGCCGTGCGGCGGCTGGATATCCGAGCGCGTTCGAGGTTCGCGTCATCGACCATGGCCAGTCGACGGTTAAGGCGTTCCAAAGCGAAAGCAACCGCGTGAAAGGAAGCGAGCGCCGTCAGCAGCTTGCCTTGCTGCGCCAGTGTTTCGGTTGACTTGCCCGAAACTGTCGCCTCGTCGAGCAAGGTGAGCCAGCTTGTCCGCGTCAGCGGTATCACGGCTTCGTGCGGGCCGCTCGCCTCGGCCAGTTCCGCCTGATCGACCATATCCATGAACAGGCTTGCGCCACGCGACGGTTCGGATACCCACACCACGCCGCGCCTTACGGATAGCGTGCAAGGGGCCAGAGTCCGGGTCAGACCGGGTTCGGCCAGCGCAGTCGGACGCGGAATGCGGCCTACAAAACGCGAAAGCGTGTCGGTAATGGCGGTCAGCCAAGTATCGGTCTGTTCCGCCAGTTCCGTTGGATGAATCTCGGACAGCAAGGATGCCGGCAGGCGCTTCAGAAGGGTACCCGGCAATCCCTTGGCTATCAGGCTGAGCGTAGTGTCTTTGTCATCGCCCTGTTCGTCCGGTGCGACACCCGGCAGCAACCTGCCCGATTCGCGGCGCAGCAGGTGCTGCGGCGCTGCCTGCTCCACTCCGTCCTTGAATTCGACCAAGAACAGATCGACGGCGCCCCGGTCAATGAACCAGACACCATCCGGGTCGTCGAGTTTCACCGGCAAGTTGCCGGCGCAGGGCACGGTTGTCCCAGAGCGAGCGGCGAGTTCGGCTATCGATGCGTATTCCGGCCTTGTGTCCTGCATCAGCCTGACTTGACCAGCTTGTAATACGTGCCGTCCCGATCCGCGATCAACTCGTCGTGCGTGCCGCGCTGCACTTCGTCGCCTTTGTCGAGCACGACAATTTCGTCGCAATCCCGCACGGTGCTCAGCCGGTGCGCCAGGATCAGGCAGGTGACACCGCGACGCCGCAGGGCATCGTCGACATATTCCTCCGTCGCGGCATCGAGGGCGCTGGTCGCCTCGTCCAGAACGAGCACTGTCGGATTGCCCACCAGCGCCCGGGCGATTTCCAGCCGTTGCCGCTGGCCGCCGCTGAAATTCGCCCCGCCTTCCTCGACGAGG
>JAPOON010000256.1 GCA_026713405.1 Gammaproteobacteria bacterium | reverse complement strand
CCCGGAAAACCGCGCCGCCACCCGCTCGTTGAACGGCACGTTGAACGAACCCGAGACCAGGTAGTTGAGATCGTCGGAGTGCCGGCTGCTCGACAGCTCGGCGCGCACCCAGCCTTCGGTGCGTTCGACATCGGGCTGCCGGGTGATCTGCCGGATGGTGCCGCCGAGAGAACGCGCGCCATACAGGGTGCCGGACGGCCCGCGCAGCACCTCGATGCGCTCAAGGTCGAGAATCCTGGGATCGATGGTTTCGGTGATCGGCGTGTCGTCAATGTAGAAGCCGGTCGTATTCGTGCCCTCGATACCCCGCAACGACACGGTCCGGTTGGAGAGAATCCCGTCGGTTGCCGCACCGAACGACAGGTTGGGAATGGTAACCGCATAGTCGAAGAATTCCGTGAGGCCGCGCTCCCGAAGTTCGTCGCCGGAGATGGAGGATACGCTCAAGGGGAGGGTCTGCACGGATTCCGAGCGCTTGGTGGCGGTGACGATGATCTCTTCGAGCACCGGCTGTGCCCGGACGCCCGCGGGCGCCGCCAGCAGGAACATGGCGAGAACGGTCCAGGTTTGCCTGGATGCCGGATTGAAATGGCGGGACATGGCGCGAGCCTCCTTTCGTATCGCTGCAGCACGCTCTCCGCCCCCGGCTTCACGCATTCCCGGCCCACGGCACAGACCGCGCGAACCCGATGCTAGATAAGAATGCGGGTCGCGGATATAAGGAATTTTCCCTATATCCTCCGGCCCGGCGGCCGCCCGGACAAACGGTAACCGGCGCTACCGTGAGAGCCGATAGATGAGCGCCGTACGATTATGGGTCCCGGTCTTGCGGTAGAGGTGGTCGAGGTGCTGTTCCACCGTTTTCTCGCTGATCTCGAGCCGGTCCGCGATCTGCATGCTGGTCAGGCCCCGGCTCACATGCTGCACGATCTCACGCTCCCGGGGCGTTATCGCGAATTCCTCCAGCCTGGCTTCGGAAACGAGTTCGCCGCTCCGGAGTTTGTCAACCAGTGCCCCGAGATTGGCAAGGTCGTCGGACAGCTTCCTCATCCTGAGTGCACCGGCAATCTGGGCGGCGAAAAGCCGTGCCTTGAGGTGCTCATCGGCCCCGTAGTGCGGCTTGCCGGGGGCCCGGTGGAAGCCGAACAGGCCAAGCAGCCCACGGGTGTCGCCCACGGCAAAGATGATGCTGCTGTGGATGTGTTGCGGGAAGAGGAAATCCCGGTAGTAACCCGAGGTCACGTAACTGCGCTCGCTCGCTATGACCTGGTCGGTCGACACCACCAGCGGCCGCCCGGTTTCCGCTCGGTGCTTCAGGCCGGCGAAACAGGGGTCCAGGCTTCGATAGTGGGCCTCGTAGTCCCTGACGGGTTCCGCACTGACGTTGTACCCGAATCCGTTCCAGATCGGTCGGTCGTCCAGGTCTTCGCTCATCGTGTAGTAAACGCAGCTCCTGGAGCCGAACAGGTCGCTCATTTCCCGCATCAGCGAGGAAGGAAAACGTGCTTCGCCGGCACATTGGCCAGCCAGCGCGGAAATCTCCAGGATGCTGTCGATGTGCGCATCGGAAATCGTGGTCATTTCGGCCTCCGCCACTATCCTGCCGTTACCGGCAGGCGCCATAGCGAGGGCGTCTCGAAGCCGCCTTGATGGGGCTCGGCGGCCGCGGGGCGCCGATGGCCCAGTTTAGCGCAAAGCAGTTGCCGCCGCGCGCGTCCGCGTGCCCCGTCGGAGGCCTTGATCGTTCAGCCGGCCGCTTGAACCTGTGCAGGCTCCTTCATTTGCTCGAGGCGGGGATCGTTCGGATACATCCACTCCTCGCCGATCACCTGTTCGACACGCAGCTCCGGTGGGATATTGTCGATGCCGATCATGCGGTCGGCGTGCTGGTTCCAGTGGTAGATGCGGGCTTCCTGGTAGCTCAGCGGCACGCCCTTGAAGCCGTATGACTCCACGGATTTCTGTATCCAGGCGCCGAATTCAGTGTCTTCGAGCAACACCTCGCTCAAGCTCTCGCCGTCGTTCACCGTCCACATGTCGGGCTTCGGGTTGTCGCCCCAATCCGGGGCCAGGGTCCAGGTCTCCAGCCGGCACTTGTTGATGCCGTTGGGCCAGAACAGGAGCGGGGGCAGGGCGCGCTGGCTCAGGGGCGATACCCAATTCGGAAAGACGCCGTACGACTGCGTGCAGGTGCGGCCGATCTCGCCGACGGTCTCGATCTCGGCGGCGTCGGGCATGCGCATGGCCCTTGGGTCGTTTACGCCCTTCGGCGCCGGCGCGACCATGCGGCCGTGGCCGTTGGGGTACAGGGTATTGACGTTGCGCCGGTCGTCCAGGATCGGGTAGACCGTCTTCGGGTGAATGCTGCGCACGTGGTAGACCTCGGTGTTCGCCTCCATGGCGATCTTCCAGTTGCAGTCGAGATCGAAGGAGTGACGCGCCGCCAGGCGGCACTTGTCGAACTGGAACTCTTCCCACTCATCGGCCACCGGGCCGAGCCATTCGAGGAGCGTGGGGGCGTCGTCGTCGAAATTGACGAAGATCAGCTTGCCGAATCGTTCGCAACGGATGGGCTTCAACCCTCTGCAGGAGAAGTCGAGGCCGCGGAAATCTTCCGGGTCGCGAACCGCCAGCAACTCGCCGTCATGGCTGTACGTCCAGCCGTGGTACTTGCACACAAGCCGCGGCCGCTGGCCGGATTCCTGGGTGACGATGGGCGCGCCGCGATGGCTGCAGGTGTTGTAGAAGGCGTTGATGGCGCCGCTGTCGGCGTGCACGATCAGCACCGGCTGGCCGGCATTTTCCCAGAGACGGAAGCAGCCGGGTTCCGGAATTTCGTCGACGTGGCTCGCGAGCAGCCAGGACTTGCGCCAGATGTGCTGTTTTTCGAGTTCGAAGAAGCGGGGGTCGGTATACCGGCCGCCGGGAAGGTCGGGCAGGGCCGGGAAACCTTCGGGCGGTGCCGTGCGCGCCGCTTCGTATTCCATGAGGTTGCGCAAGGTATCGATTTCTTGGCGTTCCATGGGTGGTTCGTCCCTCTCCGCAATTGAGTTGGATTAGTGTAACCCGTGCTAAAACCTGGGAAAACCGTCCTGCCGCAAGGCGCTGGCCGACTGTCGCTGTTTGAGGGCTCTCTGCAGCCTCCCGGCGGCTGACCGCCCGATCAATCGTGGACCCGGCGTCCGCATCAGCGGAAGGCATCCGGGTCGTCGAGCACGATGTGCCTGTGCGGGTAGGGGATTTCGACGCCGTGCTGCTTGAACTTGTTCCACAGCGCCAGCAACACCAGACCCTTGATGTTGGTGACCCCGTTCTGCGGGTCGTTGATCCAGAAACGGAGCACGAAGTCGACGGAGCTGTCACCGAACCCCTTGATGTGACAGACCGGCCGTCTCGATTGAACGACTCGCCCGCTGGCGTCCGCGGCGGCTTCCACCGCCAGTTTCCGGATCTCGTGCGGGTCGCTTGCGTAGGCGACGCCAAACTCCACTTCCATGCGCACGTCGAGGTCGCTGTGTGACCAGTTGATGACCTGGTTGGTCACAAAGTCGTCGTTGGGGATCAGCAGTTCCTTGTTGTCCCGGGTGACCACGCCGACGTAGCGGGCGCGCATGTCCTTCACCCAGCCGAACGTGGTGCCCACTTCGATGACATCGCCCGGCTTGATGGACTTGTCGAGCAGCAGGAACAGGCCGCTCAACAGATTGGACACCTGGTTCTGCAGGCCGATACCGATACCGACGCCCAGGGCACCCGTGAAGACGGCTAGAGCGGCAAAATTCAGGCCGATGCTGGTCAGCGCGACCACCACCGCCACGGTGATCATGGTGAAACGCACCACCTTGCCCAGCAGCACCTGGGCCCTCGGGCTGATGTCCGAATGGCCGCGAATGAAGTTCTGGATCAGCCGGCTGAGCGTCAGTGCAACCCACAGCAGCACGGCAAACAGGAGGGCGCCGTTGACGATGCTGAGCAGCGACAGCCTGGCGTTGCCGAACGGTATTGCCACGTTGTCCAGGGTGGCGATCAGGGCATCGAGCAGCCCGAGAATGTTCAGGGCCGCCACCGACCAGGCGAACACGAAGATCAGGTTCGCCACCAGGCGGTTGGCGATGATCGAGGAAGACAGCTTGATGAGCACCCATGCATTGAGGAGGCTCGCGATCACCACCAGCAGGTCGTTGCCGGCGGAGAGGTCGAGTTGCACCAGAACGCCGATCGCGAGCCACAGCGAAACCAGCAGGATGATGGCGTAAATGTGTGCAAGAGCGGACCGCGCCAGGCGGCCCGGGCCGGAGTCGCGGCGCAGTTCTGCTACCCGCCGCTCGAAAATGGTTCTAAGGGGCCGGGCGAGGAAGTAAGCGGCGGCTGCCAGAACGATGAGCCCGACTGCCTGCCAGAGCACCAGCCAGCTCAGCAGGTGTTCCATCGACCAGGATGTCAGCTGCCCGAACCAGCCTTCGATGGCTTCGAGCCAGCCGCCGGTGTCTTCAGATTGGGAAAACTGCAAGTGGTT
>JAPOON010000255.1 GCA_026713405.1 Gammaproteobacteria bacterium | reverse complement strand
CCCTCGAGGCACCGGTTGACGCTGTCCTGCAGCAGTGCCTGTTCTTCCGACAGCCCGAAATCCACCTTCAGCCTCCCGCTGCTTTCGCAGCCCAGGGGGCAGACCCTGGAAGCGCCTTGGGTTCCCTGGGCAACCCCAGTCCCCGCTCGCCGATGATGTTTTTCTGGATCTGCGACGTGCCGCCGCCGATGATCAGCCCCAGAAAGTACATGTAGTGGTTCTGCCAACTGAACCGGTCCGTGGCGTCGGGGCCGGTCTTCTCGCCGTAGGCGAGCCCGCGCTCACCCATGACGTCGATGCCGAGCTGTTCGAGTTCGTGGCGCAGTTCCGTGCCCTGCAGCTTGGAGATCATGCGCGCGAGCTGCACATCCCTGTTGTTCAACTTCGCGGAGAGTATGCGCAGGTCGTTGAAGCGCATTGCCATTACGCGTCCCTGGATGCGCATCAGCCGGTCGCGGTAGGTGGGGTGCTCCATCAGGGGGCGGCCGTCGACGGTCTCGGATTTCATCAGCCGGATCAGTGCGTATAGCCGTGCCAGGCTCGCGTTGGGGTCCCCCAGGGAGTCCCGCTCGTGCCCGAGTATGGTGTTGGCCACGCGCCAGCCTTCGCCGCGCGCGCCGATCATCTGGTGAGCGGGCACCCGGACATCGGTGAAGAACACCTCGTTGAAATTCGCGGCGCCCGTCATGTCCACGAGCGGCCGGATCTCGATGCCCGGCGTGTCCATGCGCAGCAGCAGGAAGGAGATGCCCTGGTGCTTGGGCGCATCGGGCTCGGTGCGCACCAGGCAGAACATCCAGTGGGCCATGTGTGCCTGGGAAGTCCAGATCTTCTGGCCGTTGATGACCCAGTGGTCGCCGTCGAGTTCGGCGCGGGTTCTCAGGCTCGCCAGGTCGCTGCCGGAACCCGGTTCCGAGTAGCCCTGGCACCAGATCGTCTCGCCCTCGATCGTCGTGCGGACGTGTTGCCGCTTCTGCTCTTCGGTACCCAGTTCGAGCACCGTCGGCACCAGCATGGAGATGCCGATGCCGCCGGTGCCGGGGCTGACACGGGCAGCGGCGAACTCCTCGGCGATGATGCGCGATTTCAGGATGTCCGGTTCAGCGCCGTAACCGCCGTATTCCTTGGGGATGGTGCGGGCTGCATAGCCGTTCGAAATCAACAGCTTCTGCCACTCGATGGCGGCGGGGCGCCCCGGGTCCACGCCTCGCGGGGCCTGGCTGCCGTGCGTTTCCAGAAACTGCTTTACCTCGCCTCGAAAAACGTCGTATTCGGCCCCGTATGCCAGATCCATGCATCCGCTCCGATCGGAAAGGCGGCAGTGTAGCCGAAGCGCGCCGGGGGGTGCGACCGCGGCCGGACGGCCCCGGTCTTCGGCGATGCGGCTGCAGCGCCGGGAACGCTCGCTTGGCCGGGGGTTCCCGATTGCTCCATAATTCCAGCCCTCCCAGGCTCGACCGGAGTGCCGGAAACCGGATGGACAGGGCAGCCATGCTGGACACCATGGCCGCCATGCAGGATGCGCACAACACCCAGGTGCATCCGCAGTGGCGCCAGAGTGGCTATGAGTACTACCGGGCCGTCTGGGTCGAGTGTGCGGAACTGCTGGATCACTTCGGCTGGAAGTGGTGGAAACATCAGCGGCCGGACCTCGACCAGGTCAAGCTGGAACTGGTGGACATCTGGCACTTCGGCATGAGCGACCTGATCCGCGCGGATGCGCTGAACGCCAGCGCCATCGAGATCCTCGACATCGAACCGGTTGCGGAAGCGGAGCCCGAGGCATTGCGCCTGGCCGTGGAAGACCTCGCCCGGGAGACCCTGGCGGCCCAGGCGTTTGCACTGGACGCGTTCGCCGAGGCAATGCGGCTGCTGCCGCTGACTTTCGACGAACTGTTCCGCCTGTACATCGGCAAGAACGTGCTGAACCGGTTTCGCCAGGACCACGGCTACAAGACGGGCACCTACGTGAAGACCTGGGACGGCCGCGAGGACAACGAACACCTCATGGAACTGCTCGGTGACCTGGAACGGCCGGAAACGGCGGTCGCCGACCTGTACGGCCGTCTGGAGGCGCGCTACCCGGGCGGGCGCGGCGAAGCGGCTGATTGATTGCATGGCTCGTCGCTCCGCGGGCGCTCTCCGGTCTGGTCTGTTTGACTCGACGGGCTCGCGGGGTCGGTCGTGCGGAAGCGCCGGGCCGCAGGCGTTTCATGAGGGGACGGGCAGGTGAAAAAGTTGTTGCTCGTAACCGATGCCTGGGAGCCGCAGACCAACGGCGTCGTCACCACCCTGCAACAGGTGACGCGTCATCTGCCGGAATTCGGGTTCGAAGCCCGAGTGGTGCATCCCGGCGAGTTCAAGCAGGTGCCGCTGCCCAGCTATCCCGAGATCCGCATCTCGCGTAACCCGTGGAAGCTCGACGAGACGCTGCGCCACGAGCGGCCGGACGCCTGTCATGTCGCCACCGAAGGGCCGCTCGGGCTCTATGCGCGGAGCCTGTTCCGGCGGCGGGGCATCCCCTTTACCACGTCGTTGCATACGAAGTTCCCGGAGTACGCGCATCAGCGTATTCGTCTACCCCTGAGCATGGGCTATGCCTTCATCCGCTGGTTTCATCGCCCGGCACAGCGCACGCTGTGCACCACCGAATCGTTGAAGCAGGAACTGCTCGGCTGGGGGTTGCGCAATCTCGTCGTCTGGAGCCGTGGGGTGGACACGGACAGGTTTCGACCCGCGCCGGACCGTCTGGGCGCCGCCGCCCTCCAGCCGCGCGCCGCCTCGGATCGGCCGGGGGACAATGGCGCCAACGGCGGCTCGTCCAGCGGCCGGCGACCGCGCCTCCTGTACGTCGGCCGCATCGCCGTCGAAAAGAACGTTCAAGCCTTTCTCGACCTGGACCTCGATGCGGAAAAAGTCATGGTCGGCGACGGGCCGCAGCGCGCGGAACTCGAGGCCAGGTATCCGCACGCGCAATGGCTCGGTTACCGCAAGGGTCAGCCGCTGGTCGACGAATACGCGGCGGCCGATGCCTTCGTGTTTCCCAGCCGCACCGATACCTTCGGCCTGGTCATGCTCGAGGCCCTGGCCTGCGGCACGCCGGTGGCCGCCTATCCGGTGACCGGCCCGAAGGACGTCGTGCAGCAGGGCGTCACGGGCTGGCTGGACGAGGACCTGAACGTCGCGGTACGAAACGCGTTGCAGGTCAGCCGGGAAGACTGCCGCGCCTATGCCGTGGCCAACGGCTGGCCGAAAATCGCCTGCCGGATGGCCGACAATCTCGCCGTCTTCGACTGGCAGGACGTTGACGGACGCTGATCTCACCGTTGCGTCGCTGCGGGCGGAACTGCAGCGGCGCCTGGTCGGCTGGCAACCCGACTACACCGGCACCCTGCTGTTCATTCGCGATGGCGACCGGCTGCTGCTGATTCGCAAGAAGCGGGGCCACGGCGCGGGCAAGATCAACGCCCCGGGCGGCAAGGTCGATGCGGGGGAGACGCCCGAGGAATCCGCGGTTCGGGAAACCCTGGAAGAGGTGGGCGTGCGGGCGCTCGACCCCGTGCACATGGCTGTTCTGCGCTTCGTCGACCGTGTCGACCCCCAGTGGCTGGGTCATGTCTTTGTCGCCGAAAACCACGAGGGAACACCGCACGAAACCGACGAGGCGAAGCCATTCTGGGTGCCGCTGGATGCGATTCCGTACGCCGCGATGTGGGAGGATGACCGCATCTGGCTACCGGAGATACTCGCAGGGCGGCCCGTGCGGGGAGATTTCCTTTTCGAGTCCGGCAAGCTGCTGAGCTATGCGTTGCGGGAGCGGTAATTGGAGATTGCAGGCCAGGCGGTCCTGTTTGCGGTCCAGGTTCTCAAATGAATCAGGTTTGCACCCGGTCGCCGCGTTCTCGCGGGGCCGGGCGTTCCCCCTTCAGCGTTCGATAAGCAGAAACTCCAGCAGTGCCTTCTGGCTGTGCAGCCGGTTGCCGGCTGCCGTCCAGGCGCCGCTGCGGGGGTCGTCCAGCACCGTGTCGTTGACTTCCTCGCCCCGGTGGGCGGGGAGGCAGTGCAGAAACAGCACGTCGTCCTTCGCGTAATCGAGCAGGTCTTCGTTGACCTGGTAGGGCGCAAAGGCGTTGCGCCGCTCCTCGCGTTCCGCATCGTGGCCGATGGAGGACCAGACATCGGTGACCACCAGGTCGGCGTTTTCCACGGCTTCCCTTGGCGCCTCTGTCAGCGTCGTATTGTTGCTGGCGGCGAGCAGCTCCGCGTCGGGCTCGAAGCCCGGCGGGCAGGCGACTCTGAGCTGAAAGCCGTACTGGCCGGCGGCATTGATGTAGGACTGACACATGTTGTAGCCGTCGCCGAGAAAGGCGACCGTGCTGCCTTCCACCGGCCCGCGCAGTTCCTCGAAGGTCTGCATGTCGGCCAGCAGTTGGCAGGGGTGAAAGCGGTTCGTCATGGCGTTGATGACGGGAATGGACGCGGCCCCGGCAAAGACTTCGACATCGGCGTGGCTCTGCGTGCGGATGATGGCGATGTCCACCATCTCGGAAAGAACCCTTGCGGTATCGGTAATCGGCTCGCCCCGCCCGAGCTGGGTGTCCGCGGCCCCCAGGAAGATTGCCAGGCCGCCCAGCTGGTTCATGCCGGCTTCGAACGCCACGCGCGTGCGGGTGCTGCTGAGCAGCAGCATCAGCCCGGCGGTGCGGCCGACCAGGGGCCGGTAGGTTTCGCCCGCGGCGAGATTGCGCTTGAGTTCGCTGCCCCGGGCGAGCAGGGCCTTCAGTTCTTCCGGAGAGCAGTCGAGCAGCGACAGGAAATCCCGCTTGCTCATTGCACTGCATCCGCGTTCGGATTCCAGGCCGCAATGCGGGCTGAGGCGTCAAAGCTCCCACGGCGGGTATTGAGTGCTGGATTGTTCATCGGTGGGCCCGCTTCCGCTCGTTTCAGGACATCTGGCCTTCGATCAACGCCGCAACCCGCGCAATCACCTCGTCCGCTTCTGCGTCCGTGAGCGTGAGGGGCGGCAGCAGCCGGACGATGGTGTCGCCGATGGCGTTGATGAGGACGCGCTGCTCGAGCCCCGCGTTGACCAGCCCCGGCACGGGTTCGTTCAACTCGACGGCGATCATGAGGCCCTTGCCGCGGATTTCCTTGATGCTGTTGTTGCCCTTCAGCGCCGCGCCGAGGCCATCGACGATGCGTTTGCCGAGCACGCCGGCACGCTCCATGAGATTCTCGTTCTCGAGGGTGTCCAGCACGGCGTGCGCCGCCGCGCAGGCGATGAAGTTCCCCCCGAAGGTGGAGCCGTGGTGGCCGGGCTGGAACATCTCGGCGGCATCGCCCCGGGCGAGGCAGACCCCGATGGGAATGCCGTTGCCGAGGCCCTTGGCGGTGGTGACCACGTCCGGCAGGCAGCCGGTGTGCTGGTAGGCGAAGAAGCGGCCGGTGCGGCCGTTGCCGGTCTGTACCTCATCGAGCATCAGCAGCCAGTCGTTGGCATCGCAGATGCGGCGCAGCGTATCGAGGTAGCCGTCGTCCGGGATGTTTATCCCGCTCTCGCCTTGAACGGGTTCCACCAGGATCGCGGCGATGTCGGGGTTGTTGGCAGCGATCTGCTCGACGGTGGCGGAGTCGTTGTACGGCGCCCGTACGAATCCGGTGAGCAGCGGCTCGAACCCGGCTTGCGCCTTGCGGTTGCCGGGGGCGGTGAGGGTCGCCATGGTGCGGCCGTGGGAGCTCTGGTCGGGGACGGTCACCCTGGGGGGCTTGATGCCGCGCTTGCGCCCCGGCAGGCGGGGGAACT
>JAPOON010000254.1 GCA_026713405.1 Gammaproteobacteria bacterium | reverse complement strand
CTTCGCCTAGAGCGCGCCGCCCTTCTTGAGAGTGTCGATGAACGAGTCGAGACCCTGCTCGGCGAGAGCCCGCTCGGCCAGCTTGGGGTCGTAGGCACCCTTGGCGTCCGCCCAGGCACCCACGGCACCAGACCGCCAGAGTTCCATCTCGGCGTCGTTGGGCTTGTACCACTCTTCGATCTTTGCCTTGATCTTCTCGATACCGGCCGCCACCCATTCGCTGTCGAGTCTGCGGGCCATCTCGGAAAAGGCATCTGTTCCCGCTTTGAGCCACATCTTCTCGTCGGCCGTGAGATCGTTGTATTGGTTTAGATCCATGGAGAGGTGATTGCCGCCCCAGGCGCCGCCTACTTCGGTGTAGTACTTCTGCACCTCGTACATCTTGTACAACTCCTGCCACGGCACCTGGACGTACTGCCCTTCGACGACGCCCGTCTGCAGGCCTTGATAGAGTTGCAGCCAGTCGTACGGCACCGGGATCGCGCCCCAGGTCTTGATCAGGGTGTACTCGATCGGGCTCTTGGTCACGCGGAATTTGATACCCTTCATGTCCTTGGGCTCGTGCACCGGCCGTGCGGCGTTGCCCAGTTGGCGGAACCCGCCCGAGGAAAACACCTCGAAGACCTTGTGCTGGGTCGTTTTCTCGGCCTCTTTGCTTTGGGCCTCGCCCAACCAGCTATCCGAGATCTTGTTTGCCCAATCCAAACTGCTGAACAGGTACGGAAGATCGAAGATCGACAGAGCCGTACCGAAACTACCGAAGTTGGCCGTCGAGCTTGACCAAATCGCTATCAGGCCCTGGTTCGCCTGCTCGCCGCACTTCTGCTCGCCGCAAATCGAGCCGCGATAGTGCCCTTCGATTGTGAGTTGCCCTCCGGAAGCTTTCGCGGTCGCGGGAACCAAGCCGTCGGCCATGGCGTCGCCAAGCGGGACCCCCGGCCGGCCCACGGAGCCGAGCTTGAGCATCTTCTGGGCGTCGGCGGCACCCGCGCCGATCGCCATGATCGCCGCGACGGCCGCCGCCACGAAGAGTGAACGTCTTTGCATAGCTGTCCTCCCCTTGATTAGTTGGACGATTGTCGAGAGATGTATCCCACTGATGGCGGCGAAGACCGCCGCCGAGGAATGCCGCATCGTCGACTGACCGATACGCGAACGGCCCAAGCTCTTTCCGCGCCGTACGTACCATGCCAGGCAACGAAGGCGCCGCATAATGACACATGTGCGCGGGGCCGATCCAGTTTTTCGGTGCTTTGTGACGGTAATGTTTGTCCTGGAATCAAAGCGCTGGCCGGTATTTTCGATGCCGAGTCGCCGCCATGGGCTCTAACCGTCCCGAAACCGGTACCACGCGAACATGACGCGCTGGCCAAGTCGCCTGAAGGCGGCAAGAGGGAACTCGGGCATCGGGCGCCCCAATGCTGCGGGAATTCTCGCATCACCGCCAATCCGGTCGGCGAGCAAGGAACCGAAATGCAGGGCCGGGGCCACGCCGGTCCCGCAGTATCCGAGCGAGAACCAGACGTTCGGATGCTCGTCCAGATGATGGACATGGGGCACCGCGTCGAAGGGGAGACAGACCCAGCCGGCCCAGTAGTAGTCGATCGTCAGTCCCGAGAGCGGCGGAAACTTGTTCCGCAACGCCCCGAGCAACCGCTCCTTCCATCTCGGGTGGTCGACCGTGCGCTCGTCGATGGGGCCGCGGCCTCCCATCATGATGCGGTCGTCCGGCAGGCGCCGGTAGTAGAACAGCGCGTGCCGCGTGTCCGCGACCGGCGCGGTCGAGCGGAAATCGGTCTCCCCCTTCTCGTCCGCCGTCATCGGACGGGTCACGATGACGTTGGAAAGGACCGGCAGCGTCCGTGCCCTCAGGGCCGGATGCAGGGAGTCGCCGGTGTAGCCGTTGGTGGCGACGACCACGTGCTTGGCGCGCACCAGCGCCCGTGGGGTCATGACCGCGTATCCGGAACCGTCGGAGCGCCAGCCGGTGACCGGACTCGCCCGGTGCACCGAAACGCCCGCGCCGCGCGCCAGACGCAGGACCCCCTGGGCGAGTTTCAAGGGATGAACCGCGAACCCGTCGGGAAACCGCAGGGCCGCAAAGGCTTCGTCGCTCCTGAAGTAGTGCTTCTCGATGTCCCCGGCGTCGAGGAGTTCCGCGCCGTAACCGAAGGCTTCGTCGAGCAGCTTGTGGTCTTCCGCCAACCCGCCGATGCTGGCGGGGCGGTGCGCCACGCGCAGCAGGCCGGTATCCTGCAGGTCGCAATCGATGCCGCCGTCCTCGATCAGGGATCGGACCGTGCCGAGAGCCGAAAGCTGCTCGTCGAACAGCGCCTTGGCGCCGTCCACACCCCAACGCCGGCGCCAGTCCCGCAACGGAACCCGCCCGATGCCGGGACGGATGTTGCCGCCGTTGCGGCCGCTGCAGCCCCAGCCGGGCACGTTCGCCTCCAGGACGACGACGTCGGCGCCGTGGTTCCTGGAAAGGTGATAGGCGCAGCTCAGGCCGGTGTATCCGCCGCCGATGATGACGACGTCCGCCTCGCGGTCCTGGTCGAAAACGCCGTCGTCGTCGGGCTGCGGGCCGGCGGTCGCCGCCCAGTAGCTGTCCGGTAGGGGCAGGCCCTCGCCGGGGCCCCGGCCCTTCAGGGGGTCGTATGATACGCGTCCGGTCGGAGGCCGCGATCCGGCATCGGGCATCGCGATTGGATGCGCGGGCTATTCCGCGGCGTGCGCCGCCGGCGGAGTCACCAGTCCCGACTCGAAGTCCTGCCGCAGGCGCTCGGCCGGCCGCTCCGCCGGATCGCCGTAGCCACCGCCGCCGCTGGTTTCGGTGACCAGGATATCCCCGCGGTTGAGCTTGAGACTGGTCTTGGAGGCGACCGGGATCTCGCCCCCGGTCTCCCGGATGATCCGCGTGCGCGTCAGGTCGCCCGGTTCGCCGCCGAAGGCGCCGTCTGGCGCGATGCGGTAGCG
>JAPOON010000253.1 GCA_026713405.1 Gammaproteobacteria bacterium | reverse complement strand
TCCGCGGGCGTCAGGTTCCATAGCCACTTCGGCGACTTCCAGGGCGATGTCCTCCACACGTTGGGAGGCGCACCTGGCCGCGAAGCGGACTGCGTAGCAGAGCAGCCAATACCGGTTGGTGTCGGTCTCGACGAACAGATCGTCGAGGGTCGGCAGGTCACACCTGGCGCTGGCGAGTTGCACGTATTCGAGCACGCTGTCGAGTTCGTTCTTGAAGTCTTCCGCGGTGATCGTGAACCTGGAGGTATCGAGCGGTTTGCGAGCTGACATAGATACTGCCTCATGTCGTGCTGCGGGTTCCGGCACGGGTGCCGGGCCATTGCTGACAACACGCAGGTACGTGAAGTTCCTACCTATTCACCGAAGCGTGGGAGCAACCCCTCGCCTTGTTTCTCGGCTGTTTTATTGGGCAGGTAACCCGGCCTGTAGGGCAGGTATACCTGCGAGTTGCCAGCGGAAGAGAGTATTCCGCTTGACGCAGATTGCGTCAAGCTACTGTGTGGTATCGCTCGTCTTGGATGCCAGGGAACCGCCCAGCAGCAACAACGGCAGCATCAACTACTAAGTAACCGACCACACCTTATTTCTGCTGCCGAGTTGTTCGACGATTGGGGTCCACTTCAGTCCGCGCCCGCAATTGAGGAGCCTTGGTCATGGAACTACACAGCCACATTCTTCCAACTGGGAAGAGGGGCGATCCCCTGTCGGGGCCGGGCTCTCGTGCTCCGCACCGGGCCTCGGCTGACGCCGAGTCTCGGCCCCTGCGGGCGTCGATCCCTATCGCGGAAACCGCCAGAGCTTGTCCAAGACGCTCTACAGGTCCGAGCGATCGCCGGCGCGCGAAGAGTCACTCGACCATGCAATGGTGGCGAGCAAGCCCCACGGCGTTTTAGGAAGGCCCACTGGCACGCACCTCATTCGCCCGTCGGCCCAGCGCCGTTCGGAAGGTGAAAGGATGTGTGAACAGGCAACCCTGAAGTCTGGATTTGATGCCCGAGAATGCTCTATTCTGAGTGTGAACACGACATCGCGACTTACGGAGGACCAAGACCGGTGACAGTCAAGAGACTCTGCCTTGCCTGGATGTTGGCCGCGCTGCCAGCCGCGGCGCTCGCGGGCGACTACGCCCAATCCTGGGGGCCGCCCGTCGGCACCGAGGCGCCCGCCATCCTGGCCGAAGACCAGGACGGCGCTACACGCGACCTCGCCTCGCTTGCCGGGGAAAACGGCCTGCTGCTGGTGCTGAGCCGCTCCGCGGACTGGTGACCCTTCTGCCAGGCCCAGTTGGTCCAACTGGAAGAGTGGAGACAGGCATTCGAAGAAGTCGGCGTGAATATCGCCGCCATGACCTATGACAGCGTTGACGTTCTCAAGGGGTTCCATGAGAGCGAGGAACTCGGCTACCCGCTGCTGCACGATGAGAAGGCGCGGCATGTGAATGGATTCGGGGTTCCCGACGAAGACCTGGGCCAGGGCATCCCGCGTCCCGGCATGTTCTGGCTGGCACCGGACGGCAGCATCAGCGCGAAGTTCGCCGTGCCCGGCTATCGCACGCGCCCGCCGCTTGCGGAGGTGCTGGCTTCAATCAGTGCGACGGTGGGCTCCTGATTGGACATCATGTTCGCCCTGATTGCCGGTTCGGGGCTTACCTATGTCGTCGCCCTGATCGCCATCGGTATCTACGTTACAACCCGGGTAGCGCGCGGCAGGGACTACTTCATCTCGGATAGGGTGAAGCTTACAGCGGTGATCGGCTTTGCACTCCTGGGTGTGATTCCGACGGATGTGCTGACTGCCATCTGGCTTACCGTGGCGCGCAATTACGTCGATGTCACCGCCAATCTCAACCTCTTCCTGGTAGGGGTTGCGCCGGTCGTCACGGCAATCGTCGCCGTTCAGGCGCTCCTGCTGTCGCGGGCCTACCGGTCGCGGCCGCTGCTGCACGGGGCGATCTATCTCGGTGTGTACATGGCCGCCCACGCCGCCTGGATGAACACATTGTTCAATCCGCCGGAAGACATCGTCCGCTACGCGGCCGTCATCCTGATCTTCGGGTTCCTGGTGATGGCGATCGTTGGACGGTTCGTCTGGCTCCGCCCCGCCTCGGGTGCGGGCTCGAATTAGCCTGCGGTCGCAGAGTGCCTCCGACTCCGACGATTGACGACGGCCCCGGTTGCCGCGTGCGCCGGCCATGACGGGCGGCTTCATGGATCGATTCCGCCTCGACGGGCACGTGGGGGTGGTGACCGGCGGCGGCAGGGGGATCGGAGCAGGCATTGCCAGGGCCTTTGCCGAGGCCGGCGCAACCGTAGTCGTGGCTGCGCGGAGAACCCGGGAGATCGAGGCGGTAGCGGCAGAGATCGAGCGTGCCGGGGGCAGCGCCATCGCGGTGACCACCGACGTGACCGACGTGTCGGCGCTGGAGAACCTGGCGCAATCGGCGGTGAGCCGTTACGGCAAGCTGACCGACTGGATCAACAACGCCGGCGGCTCGACCATGCGCATGCCGTCGATGGAAATGCCTCGAGACGAGTGGCACCGGACCATCGCCCTCAATCTTACCGCCGTTTATGAAGGCTCGCTGGTCGCCCGGGAATACATGCAGCGCGGTTCGATCATCAACATCACCTCGGGTGCGGGCACCGGGCCGGTACCGGGCAGCGCCCACTACGGGGCCGCCAAGGCGGGCACCAATTCACTCACCTGGACACTGGCGGCGGAGTTTGCCCCGGAGGTCAGGGTCAACGCGGTGGCGCCGGGCGCGATTCCCACGGAAGTCATGCTCGCCGCCGTGGGCAAGACGGAAGATCAGCTGGACGAGTTGCTGGAAGAGTGGAAGATTCCGCTCGGGCGCCTGGGCACACCCGAAGACATCGCGGCTGCCTGCGTGTACCTCGCCTCGGAAGCGGCAAGCTGGGTCAGTGGCGAGATCCTGCGCGTTGGCGGGGGAGCCAGGCCCAGGTGAGGTTCGCTTCGCCGCGCCTCAGCCTTTCGCGTATTCGGCCACGAGTTCCTTGGCTTCCACGTGCTGTCCCGGAGCAACATGAAGCGCTGATATGGTTCCGTCCCGCTTGGCGTGCAGCGCGGTTTCCATTTTCATCGCCTCGATGGTCATCAGCAGGTCGCCGACGGTGACCTGACGCCCGTTGGCCACCGCCACCGACGCGATCACGCCCGGCATCGGCGCCGCGACATGGCACGGATCCGTCTCGTCCGCCAGCGGGCGGCGCTTGACGGTCGCAGAGACGGCAAGGTTTTCGATCTTGATGCTGCGGGGCAGGCCGTTGAGTTCATAGAAAACGCGCACTGTCCCTTCATCGTCCGTCTCGCCGATTGCAACGCAGCGGATCACGAAGCTCAGGCCGCGCTCCAGTTCCACGGTCACTTCCCGGCCGGGGGACAGCCCGTAGAAGTAGACGTCCGTCGGCAGCACGGAGACCGGCCCGAACTTCATGCGGCGCTCTGCATGGTCGACGAACACCCTGGGGTAGAGCATGTACGAGTAGAGTTCGGCCTCGGACAGCTTCCAGCCGGTGGCGGCCTCGGCGCGCGTTCGCTCCGCGTCAAGGTCCAACGGGGGCAGCGATGCGCCGGGGCGCCCCTTGATGGGCGGCTTGCCCTTCAGCACCTTCGCCGCCAGCGCGGGCG
>JAPOON010000252.1 GCA_026713405.1 Gammaproteobacteria bacterium | reverse complement strand
CGCATTGGCCATCAGGCGGACGTTGTCCATTCCGTCGAGCTCGGCAAGGATCGTCGCCAGCCACTCTTCCGAACAGGCGCCTTCGATCGCTGTCGGGTCGTGCAGCAGGGAACCGCCGAATTCCATGTCCTGCTCGACCAGCAGCACATCCTCGCCCCGGCGGGCCGCGTCCAGTGCCGCGGCGAGGCCGGACGGGCCCGAGCCCACGACGAGCACGTCGCAGTGGCCGTTCAGGTGCCGGTAGCGCGTACCGTCCGTGCCGCCCGGCAGGCGGCCGAGGCCGCCGGCGCGCCGCACCGCCCACTCGAAGGCGCGCCAGTGGGGCCACTTGAACATCTTGTAGTAGAAGCCGGCCGGCCACAGAACACGCGTGAAATCGAGCACGCGCCCCAGGTCGAAGTTGACCGATGGAAATCGGTTCTGGGTTCGCGCTTCCAGTCCGTCGAGCAGGGGCATGGCGGTGGCGCGCACCGTCGGGATACTTCCCGAACCCCAATCCACGCTCAGGAGCGCATTGGGTTCCTCGACACCCGCGGTCAGCACGCCTCGGGGGCGATGGAATTTCATGCTGCGCCCCATGACTTTCACGCCGTTCGCGAGCAGCGCCGAAGCCAGGGTATCGCCGGGGTAACCGCGATAGCGGCGCTTATCGAACGTGAACGCCAGGGAACGCGCCCGGTCGATACGGCCGCCGTCAGGCTTGCGGAACGGCTGCAGCGAACTCATCCGCCGGATTTCCCTTGCGCTTCGCCCAGGCCGCTCGCGACGGGGCGCGGCTCGCCGAAACCGTGAACTGCGTGAATCCTGTGCGTAACGGTATCGCGAACCACAATGAACCACCGGTTGCAGCCATAACTGTGGCACCAGCGCTCACGAACGAGCCCTTTGGGGTTGTCCCGGTTGAACAGGTAATCGGACCACGCCTGGTCGCCGACACCCGGTTGCGGAATCTCTGCGGTGGCCTCGCCGCCGCAACGGAACTCCGCCTCGTCCCGGTCGCCGCAGAACGGGCAGGGAATCCTGAGCATCAGTGCGAGACTCCCGACGCCGCGCCCTCGTCGATGAGCGCGCCCCTTTCAAACCGGTCCAGACCGAAATCGGCAATCAGCGGATGCGGCGCATCGTTGGCCACCGTGTGCGCCATGGTCTCCCCGCCGGCAGGAATGGCCTTGTATCCACCCGTACCCCAACCGCCGCTGACATACAGGTTGCGAACCGGCGCAGGCCCCATGATGGGGGTCGTGTCCGGCGTGATATCCACGATGCCGGCCCATTGCCGCATCAACTTGAGACGGCTGAACGCGGGGAACAGCTCGAGGAGCGCCGCCAGGTTTTCCTCGAGCAGCGGGATTCCGCCCCGCTGCGCATAGCTGCTGTAGGCATCGGCGCCACCACCGATGACGAGTTCGCCGCGGTCGGTCTGGCTCACGTACATGTGAATCACCGGTGAGATGACGACGGTATCCAGGCACGGCTTGAGCGGCTCGCTGACCATCGCCTGCAGCGCCCTGCTGGTGATCGGTACCCGAAAACCCGCCCTGGCCGCCAGCACGCCCGTGTGGCCCGCCACACAGAGGCAGACCCTGTCCGCCGCAATGGAACCCCGGGTGGTGGACACCCCCTTGACCTGGCCGTTGTCGATGTCGAATCCGGTAACCTCGCACTGCTGAACGATGGTCACCCCCAGGGCGCTTGCCGCGCGGGCATAGCCCCAGGGAACGGCATCGTGTCGGGAGATGCCGCCGCGACGCTGAATGAACCCCCCATGCACGGGAAAGCGCGCGTCCAGGTTGATCAGCGGTACGAGCCGGCCGATCTCCGCCGGCGTCATGACCTCGGAATCGATGCCGTTGATGCGGATCGCGTTCGCCCACCGCCTCAGGGCTTCCATTTCATGATGACTGTGCGCCAGCGTCAGGATGCCGCGCTGGCTGAGCATCACGTTGAAGTTCAGTTCCCGGCTGAGGTTCTCGTAGAGCTTGAGCGATCGCTCGAAAAACGCCGCGCTTTGCGGCCAGAAGTAGTTCGAGCGCGTAACCTGCGTGTTGCGCCCCGTGTTCCCGCCGCCGAGCCAGCCTTTCTCCAGGACGGCGACGTTCGTGATGCCGTGGTTTTTCGCAAGATAGTAGGCAGTGGCCAGGCCATGGCCGCCGGCGCCCACCACGACGACGTCGTAGGCCTTGCCCGGTTCCGACGAACGCCAGGCCGGGGGCCAGCCGCGATGGCCACGCAGTGCCCGCCCGAGAAGTGTCGGAAACGAATAACCCCTCACCAAACCCGTTCCTTTTTTGCCGGATTGTCGTCAACCGGGCCTTGCGCTCCATAATACGTTGGAACACCGATTGGAGTTCAAGCCGTGAACGCTCCTTTCCTCGACAGCGAAACCGTCTTCCGGAACCTGGACATGCCGGGCTGCATCGACCTCATGGCTGCCACCCAGGCCGCCATCAGCCGCGGCGACATCGAGTTGCCGCTGCGCTCGATGCTCCCGATTGCGGACGGGGCCGGTCATTTCGGCGTGATGCCCGGCGAAATCGGCGCCAGCGGAGTATTCGGGGCCAAGCTGGTTACCCTGTTCCCCGAAAACCCGGCCCGTGGCATCCCGAACGTGCAGGGTTACATCCTGCTCTTCAATCAAACCGACGGCACGCCGCTTGCCCTGGTGGAAGCGAGTTCCGTTACCGCCCTGCGCACCGCCGCCGCCAGTGGCGCCGCGACCCGGCTGCTTGCCCGGGAAGACGCTTCGGTTCTTGCGGTGCTCGGTTGCGGTGTGCTGGCGGCAACGCACCTCGAAGCCATGCTCGCGGCACGGCCGGTGCGCGACGTGCGGATATGGGGCAGGAACTTCGAAAAGGCTACAGCCTTTGCCGAACGCCATCCGGACCAGGGCGGCGCGCGGGTACGAGCGGTGGCCGATGCCGCCGAGGCCGTGGCCGATGCCGACCTCGTCTGCACGGTCACCGGCAGCCACACGCCCATCCTCGAGGGCGGGTGGCTGTCTCCGGGGGCGCACGTCAACCTCGTGGGCGCCCACAGTCCCGCCACCCGGGAAGCCGACGGCGTTGTCCTCGGGCGGGGCCGCGTCTACACGGAAATCACCGAATTCGCCCTGGCCGAAGCCGGCGACCTGCTGCTCGCCATCGAAGAGGGACTTTTTGCCCGATCCGACATAGTCGGCGAGATCGGCCAGGCGATCGATGGCGGGATTCCGGGACGGACGAGCAACAACGAGATAACCGTCTACAAGAGCCTGGGAAACATTGCCCAGGACCTCGCCGCCGCACACTTCATCTACACGCGGGTAACCCGCCAGACCCCGGGCTGATGCGGATCTGGATTCCCCAGGCACCTCGCACCCGCTCTCATCCCACAACCGACCAATGTTCCCTGCGCATCAGCGCCTTGCAGTACCGGGGCGGGAAACGTTAGCGCCGATACCCCGGCCCCCTGATGAATCGCCCGGGCCTCGCGCCCGTGTCAAGCCTGGCAGCATCGACCTCGGGCGATCAGCGTATCAACTTCACTTCCAGGTCGAGAACGAGTCTTGTCCAGTTCCGGTCTGCGGTGATTACCGGGGCGCGCTCGCGCCTGGCGAGGGCGAGGCATGCCCGGTCGCCGAGCGACAGGCCCTGCTGCCTCGTCGTTGTTCGCAGCGCCCCGGCAGCCAATGCCAGGGTTTCGTCAAAGGGACGGATGGGAATGTCGAAGTCGCGCAGCCGGTTCCGCGCGCTTGCCTCGGGAACACCGCGGTCGATCAGACAGGCAACCACCTCGGATGCATTGACGGCGGACAGGATGCCGTCGGGAAGGGCCTCAACAGCCCGGTTTGCGCCTGTTTCGTTGAAAGCGATGGCCAGGAGAGCGGAACTGTCGAACACAATCGCCACGCGCCGTCCTTGCCTACTCCTCCCCCCACAGGGCCCGGCGCTCCGCAAGGAACGCATCGACCACACTTTCTCCAGGGGACTTGTATTCGCTCAACTCACGCTGCATGCGCCGGATTGCGATGCGGCGCGAGGTCACCCTCAACTCTCCCTCTTCGACGCGGGCGGTTACGCGGCCGTCCCTGTCGAGCATCATCGCGTCGCGCATCTCCTGTGGAATCACCAGCCGGCCGTCCGGCGCCACCGTCACCGGCTGCGCCTCGACATCCCGCAACGCATCTTGCGGGGCCGGCGCGTGCCCGGCAGACGCCTCATAGCTGGTTCTTGTCCGTAAAAGCGG
>JAPOON010000251.1 GCA_026713405.1 Gammaproteobacteria bacterium | reverse complement strand
GCCTTTGCGGGACGACCATACCCGTTTGCGGCGTTGCCGAAAATCCCCGGGCGGCACCGAATTTTCAAGGACGACAGCCCGGGTCAGGCAACTGTTGCAATTGCAGCGGCGATTGCAACGGCAATTGCAACGGCAATTGCCGGACGCATTTGACAGGCCCATGCCGGCGCTCACTTTTCGGAGTAAGGATCCGAATCGAATCAGCCGGCCGATTGCAGACGGGGCGAAAGTCCGCAAGGCACCGATCGACATCAGTGTGAGTCGATTAGAAACAAGGTAACAACGAATTTTAACCAGCGCGTTGCCGATACGCCTGATCGCAGGCGAGGCAGGACTGGAACGGATTTGCAGGGCACGGCCGGTTACAACCAGCCGTGCCCGGAACAAGCGAGCAGTGACGACAGCAAGACGGAAAGGGCCAGATAGCCCGGCACGCTGCCTATACCATGCCCCTATCGGGCAGATCAGGCAGCAGTTCCTCCGGATTCACCCAAGCTGAAGGGCCGCGCCCTCGCGCGCGCCGTTCCTGTTCGCTCTCATCTCCGGTTGGCCGGCAATCGCGCGCCGACAAGGAACCCAGCATGAAACGAATGCTCATCAACGCGACGCAACCCGAAGAGGTGCGCATAGCCCTGGTAGACGGCCAGAAACTTTACGACTTCGACATCGAAAACCGCGCCCGGGAACAGAAGAAAGCCAGCATCTACAAGGCCAGAATCACCCGCGTCGAGCCCAGCCTCGAAGCGGCCTTCGTCGAATTCGGAGCCTCCCGTCACGGCTTTCTCCCCATGAAGGAAATCGCCGCCCAGTACTTCAAGAACCGCAACGACGACGGCCGCCTGCAGATTCAGGATGCGGTCAGGGAGGGCCAGGAACTCATCGTTCAGGTCGACAAGGAAGAGCGGGGTACAAAGGGCGCCGCCCTGACGACATTCATCAGCCTGGCAGGCCGCTACCTGGTGCTGATGCCCAACAACCCACGGGCCGGTGGCGTGTCACGCCGCATAGAAGGCGACGACCGCGACCAGCTGCGGGAAGTTCTCTCGCAACTCGACATTCCCCAGGGCATGGGCCTCATCGTCCGCACCGCGGGTGTCGGCCGGGGCACCGAGGAACTCGCTTGGGACATGGAGTACCTCCTGCAACTCTGGGAGGCGATCTCGTCCGCCGGCAAAGCGGAAAAGGCGCCCAAGCTGCTCTACGCCGAGAACAACGTGATCTTGCGGGCCATTCGCGACAACCTGCGCAAGGATATCGGCGAACTGCTCATCGACAGCCAGGAGGCCTACGAAGAGGCTCGCACCTTCATCGAGGAGGTGATGCCCCACTACAAGAACCGCACCCGCTACTACGACGAATCGATTCCGCTGTTCAGCCGGTACCAGATCGAGAGCCAGATCGAGAGCGCATTCAAGCATACGGTCAAGCTGCCTTCCGGCGGTTCGATCGTGATCGATCCCACCGAGGCCCTCGTTTCCATCGACATCAACTCGGCACGCGCAACAAAGGGTGCGGACATCGAGGAAACCGCGCTGAATACCAACCTCGAAGCGGCGGACGAGATCGCCCGCCAGCTGCGGCTGCGCGACATGGGCGGCCTGATCGTCATCGACTACATCGACATGTCCAGTGTCAAGAACCAGCGTGCCGTGGAGAACCGGATGCGCGAGGCGCTCGAACAGGACCGCGCGCGGGTGCAGTTGGGCCGCATCTCCCGGTTCGGCCTGCTGGAGATGTCCAGGCAGCGCCTCAGGCCCTCCCTGGTCGAACTCACCACCGAGGCCTGCCCGCGCTGCAGCGGCCAGGGCCGGATCCGGGACATCAAGTCACTGGCGCTGGCCATCCTGCGCGTCATGGAGGAAGAGTCGCTCAAGGAACGCAGCACCATGGTGCGCGCCCTGGTGCCATTGAACATCGCCACCTACCTGCTCAACGAGAAGCGGGCTGACGTGGCGGAAATCGAGCGCCGCACCGAGACCCATATCGTGATCGTCCCCAACGTCAACATGGAAACGCCGCAGTACGAGGTGCAGCGCATCCGGGACGACCGGGCGGTGGGCGAGATCGATGTGCCGAGCTATGAACTGACAGACATCGGCAACCAGGTTTCAGAAGAGGCGTCCGGCGAACGCACCGCCGAGCCCGTCCGGGAACGCCCTGCCGTGCAGCCGATCCAGCCGTCCACTCCAGCGCCCGCGCCCCAGGCCCAGCGTGCCGGGCCTGCGAACGGCAAGCCCGGCCTGCTCAAGAAGATTGTCGACACTCTCTTCTCGGAAGGCCCGGCGGAGCCGCAGCCAGCCGCGGAAACGCCCCGGACCGAGAGCCGGCGACGGTCCGGCGGCAACGGCGGCCGTACTGCCGAGGAAGGCCGCGCAAGATCGCGCAACCGGTCCGGCCGAAGGAAGCGCGCGGACGCGAATCGCCCGAACGACCAGGCTCGTTCCGCCGGCAAGGAAGAGCGTCGCAGGGGCGAGGACCGCAGGGGCGGGAAAAAATCCGGCGAGCAGGCCAGGCAAGGCGGCGCCAGGTCGGGGGCGAAATCTCCGGCGGGCGCGCCCAGGCGGCGGGGCCGGGACGACGGCGACCGGGCCGCGGCAGCGGATACCGGCCGCGAGCGGCAGCCGCCCAGGGACCGCAAGCCCAGCGACGATGCCCTGGCGCAAAGCAAGCGCCGTCCGCGCCGAGACCGCGGGAAGATCGCCGAGCAGGCAGACAGCACAAGAAACGCCCGGGGCACTGCCGGCAAGCGGGACGTCGAAACCGCGGAAGCGACGGCGACGGCCCCGCAGCCTGCCGCCGTTCCACCACCCGAGCCCGCAGTTTCCGTTGAACCGGACACGGGTAACCCCGAACCGCAAGCGGACTCGGTCGCGAAGGGTGTCGCACCGCCCGCCACGATCGAAGCCGCCGCGGAGACGCCGGCCGGCAAGCCCGACGGTTCCGGTG
>JAPOON010000250.1 GCA_026713405.1 Gammaproteobacteria bacterium | reverse complement strand
GGATGCGCCCGTCTGACAAGGCGCGAGGAGCGAGAATATCGGGCATATTTGAGCGACGAGCGGAGCCTTCAGCCCGGGGAGCGCGAGGGGGCACACCTCGCACGAAAATGCAGTCAGGCGGGCGCAGCGGCGTTCGAATGCCGGCGGACTTTTGCCACGGGCTGCTAGACACCGCCGGGATCCGCTTCCGCACCGCCGATCGCCCGCACCATCGCCCGTTCCCAGCCCTCCTTCTGCGTCCGCAGCACCTCCGCCACGGCCGCGCATCGCCACTGATCCCAATGCAGGCCGCTGTCGCGCGCCGCCGCCCAGATGCAGCCCTCGAGCCAGGATCGCGCCACGTCTTTCGCCTCCTCGGGCGTCAGGAACGACGCCAGGCGCCTGCCCAGCCGCACGCCCGCCGCCTCCGCGGTCTCCGCGGCGACCAGCGCCTCGATCTGTTCCGCCCGTTCGGCCAGTTCCGACGGCGTCTGGTCATGCGGTCGAACGCTTATGGAGAACCCTCCCGCGCCATCGCGCTCGATTTTCGCCGCGACCACGCCGCCGCCCGCCTGGCCCTTGCGCCGCACGAACAGGGTTTCCCGGCGGCTCTCGTCGCCGTCCGTGCTGAACAGCAGGTTGTAGAGACTGCCCGCCGGCACACCCGGCGTCAGGTTTCGCGCCCGCCGCCTGGCGGCCTGGCGCTGTGTCTTGTCCACGCAAGCGTCCGCCAGGCGGTCCGCCGAGCGGCCGGTGAACTGGTGCATCACCGGGCGTACCAGAGGCTCGATCCAGCGCTCGCCCAACAGCGCCGTCGCCGTGCGTACCGCCCGGGACACCGTGCCGCGGTGGCAACCGAGTTGCGCCGCAAGCGCCGACTGGTTCTTGAATACCCCGGCATCCAGCATGACTTTCCACTGGGCGGCGTTCTCCAGGGGCGAAACGCCTTCGGTCCACTCGTTCTCGCCGTGCATGAGCGCCGCGCACTGGGCATCGGAGAAAGATGCGTCGCGCACCTCTGCACGCCAGCGCACGCCGGCGCGCCGGCACGCTTCCAGGCGGCGCACGCCAAAGATCACTTCTACCGCGTGGGTGTCCCCCTCCGGCAGGCGCCTGGCGAGCCCCAGTTGCTGCTGCCCGTCACGAACGATTGAAGACGCCAGCGAATTCAGCGAGGCGTCGTCCATTCCCGACCGGGTGCGGTTGTGATACTGCCACGGCCGCACTTCGGAGGGGTCGAAAGTCTCGACGTTCACGACTTCTGTTACGCTGCCCTGGGCCAGTTCCTGTCCTTCGTCAGCCATCACCATGCTCCTTTCCGCCTATTGCCTGTTCGCCGTACTCCAACCACAGCTGGCGAAAACACTGGATCTGCCAGTTCGCGACGCGTGATTGGAAAAAGATTTGACCGATGCACGCATGATCGGTTCCAGAATCAAGCCTGTCAATCGTTCGACGGGCTGGAACTTGCGGTGTTCGGCGCCCTCATGGGCGGAAGGCGGATACTGCCAGAATCCTCGAGTGTCCTTGATGTGGGCAGATGAGTTCGTTTTCGACCGGTAACGCGCCTACGCGTAAAAGCGGCTCAGGGTATCGACCACGCAGGCGGGTCGATGCCCGCCTTCGATCTCTACCGTCACCCTGACAAGCGCCTGCAGCCCACCGCCGGCCGGCTCCACGCTGATCACTTCGCCCCTGCCCCGGATTCTCGATCCCACGGTCACCGGGTGAGGGAACCGGACTCTCTCGCAACCGTAGTTCACACCCATGGACGTATCGGTCACCGTCAGGAGATCCGGCAGGAAACTGTTTACCAGCGCGAGTGTCAGGTAACCGTGGGCGATGGTGGCCCCAAAAGGCCCTTCGGCCGCCGCCACGGGATCGACGTGAATCCACTGGTGGTCGTTGGTTGCGTCGGCGAACAGATCGATGCGCGCCTGGTCGACGGTCATCCAGTCGGTGGGTCCGAGGTGCGCGCCGACCTGTTCGGTGAGGCTGTCATAGCTGACTTTCATTCCCATGGGTCATTCTCTTTGACTGGATCGGGGAAGCGCGCCCTCGACGCCGTTCAGCTTCCATACACGGGCTGTGCAGGCCGCGCTTCGTCCAGCAGCCCGTTCACCGCCTCGGTCAGTTCTTCGGCGTTCCAGCGAGCACCCTTGTCGAATTGCGGCCCCGTGCGCCATCCGTCCGCCACCGACAGTTTGCCGCCGAAGATCTCGAAGCATTGCCCGGTGACGTGGCCGGATGCCTCGCTGGCGAGCCACACCACCAGCGGGGCGGCATTGTCGGGGTGGAACGCATCGAAACTGCCGTCTTCGGGAACCTTCATCATCTCCGCAAAGACGACTTCGGTCATGCCGGTGCGCGCCTGGGGCGCGAGCGCATTGACCGTTACGCCGTAGCGGCCGAGTTCCGCCGCCTGCACCAGCGTGAGGCTGAGAATGCCTCCCTTGGCCGCCGAGTAGTTGGACTGACCAACCGACCCCAGCAACCCCGCGCCGGAACTCGTGTTGATGATGCGTGCCGAGGGGGCCCGGCCGTCCTTCGCCTGTTGCCGCCAGTAGCGGGCCAGGTGGCTGGCGATGCAGAAGTGGCCTTTCAGGTGCACGGCGATGACCTGGTCCCAGTCGTCCGGGCTCATCGAGGCGAACATCCGGTCCCGGCAGATGCCCGCATTGTTCACCACCGCGTGGCAGTCGCCGTACGCATCGAGGGCCTGCTGCACGATACGGCCGGCATCTTCATGGTTAGTGATGTCGTTGGTGTTCACCAGTGCCCGGCCGCCCGCGGCGGTAATGTCCTCGACGGTCTCGCCGGCGGTCTCGGGGTTGATGTCGTTGACCACCACATTGGCGCCCGCCGCGGCCAGGGCCCTGGAATAGCTTCTGCCGAGGCCGCCGCCCCCGCCGGTCACGATGACGTTTCGCCCCGCGCAAATGCCGCTCACGGGCTGCACCCTGCCGTTGCCGGTGGCCCCGGCCTGCCCGTCCCTGCGACGACTGGCAGGTACCACAAAGACCTCGCAAAGACATCGGTGACTGTCCGCAAGGGGTTGATTTCTCGGGCTTCAGGCATTTCGCCTCCCTATTCGGTCATCCATTCATACCGTTCTTGCCGGGTTTCCGGCAAGGCGTTCCCTTGCTTCAATCACCATCGCGTCAAGCAACGCCGTGCAGGTCGGCAAGTCGTCGATCAGCCCCGCCACCTGGCCGCTCGGCAGCACGCCCTCGTCGGGCCGCCCGTGCACCATGGAATTCTGAATGATCATGGGCGAGTTGGCAGCCAGCAGCGTCTGGCCGAAGGACAGGTCCGACTGCCTCGCCATGGCCCAGGAGGACTTCAGCATCTCGGCCAGGCTGGCGCCGGTCTGCCGTTTGAAACGCCAGCCGCTGTTGAGGGCAATGAACAGCAGGCGCAGGCGGGATGCCCGCTCCAGGGACTCGAGCCGCTGGTTGACGATCATTCGCTGGGGCAGGCCGTCGAGTCGGGTGGACACCCGAATTCGGGTTACCTCGGCTTCGAGGTAACGTGCCTTGGTCGCTTCCGGGGTGGGACTGTCGGCGGTCAGCAGAAAGCGGGTGCCCATGGCGATGCCGTCGGCGCCGAAGGTGAGTGCCGCCGCGAGGCCGCGACCGTCCCTGAAGCCGCCGCACGCGACAACCGGCACGCCGAGGTTCATGTCCAGAACCTGGGCGAGCAGCAGCCAGGTCGGCGTCTCGCCCGTGTGGCCTCCGCCCTCGCCGCCCTGACAGACCAGGACGTCCGCGCCGAGCGCTACTGCCTTCTTCGCGTGTTTCGCCGCGCCGATGGTCGGCACGCAGAGGATGCCCGCTTGCTTGACCTTGTCGATGAGCCTGGCGGAAGGCGCCCGGCCATAGGAAATCGCCGCCACGCGGTGTTCGATACAGGCATCGACAATGCGGTCGACGCCCGGCTGGAACGAGTGCAGGTTCACCCCGAAAGGCGCGGACGTTCTGCGCTTGATCTCCTTGAGAGCCGATGCGCATTCCTCGGGCGTCATCACGGCGGCCGCCAGGAAACCCATGGCCCCGGCGGATACGGACGCGGCAACCAGTTCGGGCGTCGCAACCCATCCCATGGCCGTCTGAATGATGGGCAGCCGGCACCCCAGCGCCTGTGTCAATGGCGTTTGGAGCGTGGCCGTCACGGGGACCCCTTATTCGGCCCTGCGGCCGGGAGGATTGCCCTTGAACACCGTCGCCCTCAGGTCATGCGGGTCGAGCCGTTTCAGCACGTCGAGCTGTTCGGTGGTGGGCGCCGCCGTTTCGCCCAGGCCCTCGATGCGTTCGAGCGCAAAGCCCGTGTTGTCCTGCACCTCCTCGAAGGTGACGCCCGGATGCAGGCTGATTACCCGGATGGCATTGGCGGGGCCCTGAAAATCCATCACCGCGAAGTTGGAGACGATGCGGCGCAGATCCAGGAATTCGGGTTTCCTGCCTCCCGGCCAGCGCGCCGGGTTGTAGCCGGCCCCCGCCACCATGTCGACTTCGCCGGCAACGAAGGTGCGGGTATCGTGGCTCGGCACGAACATGGAGTTCCTGTTGTTGACGGTGTTGCCGGGATAGCCGCGCACACCGAGCAACGCGGCTTTCGGCCGGGCGTAGTCCCCGATCACGGAAATGTTCATCTGGCCGTAGGAGTCCACCTGCACGGGCGTGACCATGGCGTGGCGCATACCCCGATAGATGATGTCGAAGACCCGCTCGTAGGTCATCAGCCCTTCGATCTTCGGCCGGTAGTCGCCGCGCGGGCCGACGGGCACGGGTTCGCTGACCAGGTAGGCCTCCCCCTCGGTCATCATCAGGCCCGGCGCAAAGGTGGACTTGGCCAGCGACGCGGCGAGCCGGGGCACCAGGCCGATGCTGGTGATCATGGTTTCGCCCTCGCCGCGAAAGGCTTCCGCCGCGGCGCAGATACAGAGTTCCGCAAGGGAGTATGTCATCGCGGCCTCCTGGACGGGTGATTGTTCATGGTTGGTCACGGCTAGAAAACCGGCAACGGCAGGGCATCGATCCTGGCCGCTCCGCCCACGGCTTCCACATAATCATCGAGGCCCAGGCCGTCCACGAATTCGGCACGGTAGTCGGGCCATCCGCCCTTCGCCGCCGCGCTGTAGCGGCGCAGGTGCTCGACATCGATGCCGTAACCCGGCGCGCAGGACGTCGGGTGCGCACCGTGCCTGGCAAGCGCCACCCCACGCACCAGGTTGCGCTCGATGGGCATCTGCAGCGCGGTCAACGGATCGTTGAATGCATCGGTCGGAACGACCTCCTCGGCGGTGAGATAGGCCTTGCCGGCAGCGCGGCAGAACCATTCGTCAAAGAAGGGATCGGGCCCGCTGATGCGCGAATTGCCCAGGATGTCCGCCTGGTTGACATGACAGACCGCCACATCCACCGGCAGCGCGGGCACGGCCACCAGTTCCTCGTCGCCATAGGGCGATTTAACGGTCCTGATTTCCGGGTTCGTGGTCAGTACGTCCGAGCCGAACCCGACGCGCGTGGGCAGGAATGGGAGGCGCGCCGCAGCGGCCTTGAGACCGAGCTGGAACATGCCCTCGTCGAGTTCCATCACCTTGATGGCCCCGGCCTGGCGCGCGGCGCGGAAATGCGCTTCAAGCGGCACCAGGTCCATGGAGACGAAGCCGAAGACCAGTTTCCTGATCTTGCCCGCCGCCGCCAGCATGCCCACGTCCGGGCCGCCGAAGCTCAGCAGGGTGAGGTCGGTAACGGGTGTCTTGAGAAGTTCGCGCACGAAGGCCATGGGCTTGCGGCGCCCGCCCCAGCCGCCGATGCCGATCGTCATGCCGGTCTCGATTTCGGCGGCGATGTCGCGAATGCTGCGGGTCTTGTCTATCACGCTATTTCTCTCACTCGCGGACAAAGCTGTCAATTGCGTCAAATTCGCTGCCGGTCACGGTTTTTTCACCAGGCCGGGGCATCGTCCCGTTAGTCCTCTCTTTCGGGGATAAAGCCATCAATTGCGTCAAATTCCCTCCCGGTCACTGTTATTTCACCAAGCTGGGGCATCGCGCCGTCAGGCTCACTCCGGAAAGCTGTAGGCGTGGCCCCACAGGTCGCCCACGGTGCTCCTGGTGGGCACGAAATCGTCCCAGTCGTACTGCCTGCCGTCGTAGCCGACTTCCACGGGAATTCCGCCGGGAGCCAGGAAATAGAAGGACACCATGCCGTCGTTGACGTGGCGCCCGAGGGTCGCCGTGATGGGCAACCCCGCCGCATTCACCCGGTCGAGGCAGGCGCCCACCGCATCGAGGGTGGTCATCTCCACCATGAGGTGCACCACGCCGGACGGCGCCGGGCCGTTGAAGAGGCCCAGGCTGTGATGCCGGGGGCTGCGGGCATGCAGGAAGTGAATGCACATTTCCGGCGCGCCATCGACGGGCGGAGGCAGCGTCAATTCATCGCTCATGCCGAATCCGAATACCTGCCGGTAAAACGCGCTGGTGGCGCCGTGTTCGGCAGCCGGGAGCACCAGGTGACCGAGCCCCAGGTCATCCGCCACGAATTCAACCCCGTCGATCGGTGACTGGAAGCCCGAATCCGCACTCCGGCGGCCATGGAACACCTCGAATACGTTGCCCGACGCATCCGCGCCGCGGACAAGGGCGTCCACGGCGCGCGCGGCACACTCGTCCGGCGACCCGGTCTCGAGACTCACGCCATGCTCCGCGAGAGAAGAAATCAGTACGGGATAATCGGCGCTCGAACACTCCCACCCGGCACAGATGAAACCGTCCTGCGCCGCTTGCTCCACGATGAAGCGCGCCGGCGCCGAGTCCATGCGCAGGTGGATCGAACCGTTGGTCTGCGGCTCTGCCCGAAAGCCCAGTATCTCTTCGCCGACGCTCGCCCACTCCCCCGGGTCGCGCATGGCGATGCGCACGTAGCCCAGGGATGCGATCCTGTTTCTTGCCGTCATCGTCCCTCCACCTTTTCGACCGCCCGTTCCCTGAGCCGGACGAGGTCCAGCGCCACATCGACGATCATGTCCTCCTGGCCACCGACCATGCGCCGCGTGCCAAGCTCCACCAGTATTTCGCGCGTGTCGAGCCCGTAGTCTGCCGCGGCTTTCTCCGCGTGACGCAGGAAGGAGGAATAGACGCCCGCATAACCCAGGGAGAGGGTCTCCCGGTCCACGCGCACCGGCCGGTCCTGGAGGGGGCGAACCAGTTCTTCGGCGGCATCCATGAGTTTGTAGAGGTCGCAGCCGTGCTGCCAGCCCCTGCGATCCGCCGCCGCTATGAACACCTCCAGCGGTGCGTTGCCTGCCCCGGCGCCCATGCCGGCCAGGGATGCATCCACCCGCCGCGCGCCTGTCTGCACCGCGACCATCGAGTTGGCCACCCCCAGAGACAGGTTGTGGTGCGCGTGCACCCCGCGCTCGGTCTCTTCCGAGAGGACCGCGTCGTACGCCTGAAGCCGCTCCCGGTAGCCGTCCATGTCCAGGGCGCCGCCGGAATCCGTCACGTAGACGCACTGGGCGCCATAGGACTCCATCAGCCGGGCCTGCCCGGCCAACGCCTCGGGCTCGATCATGTGACTCATCATCAGGAAACCCACGGTGTCCATGCCAAGCTCCCG
>JAPOON010000249.1 GCA_026713405.1 Gammaproteobacteria bacterium | reverse complement strand
CAGGTAAACGGCCAGATCGTGGCGATCGCCCCCACTTTCCGGCCGGGCGGTTTCTTTACCGAGGACGACGTGCTGGTGACCATCGATCCCCGGGCCTACGAGGCGGACGTGAAGATCGCCCAGCCGGCGCTGATGGATCCCCTGCAGGCGGAGCCCCAGGAACCCGCACGCTCCGAGCAGGCATTGATCGACTGGCGCCGGATCGGCACCCCCGGCGAGCCGCCATCGGACCTGGTGCTGCGCAGGCCGCAACTGCAGGCCGCCCAGGCACGCGTCATCTCGGCCCGCTCGGCGCTCACCAAGGCTGAACTGAAACTGGAACGCACCCATGTCCAGGCGCCCTTCGACGGGCGCGTGCTGGCGCAGCGCGCGGACCGCGGCCAGGTGGTGGGCATGGGTACGGTGCTGGCCGAAATCTATGCCACCGACTACGTTGAAGTACGTCTGCCGCTGCGCAATTCCGACCTGCCCTTTGTCGACCTTCCCGAGTCGGGCGCCGCGCAACCGCTTGCCGTGAAGATCCGCTCCGAACTCGGCGAGGCGCACGTCTGGAACGGCCGCATCGTGCGCGCCGAGGGCGCCATCGACGAGACCGCCCGGCAACTGCACGTCGTCGCCCAGATTTCCGACCCCTTCGGGGCGGCGCGCTCGGGCGGCACGGGCGGGCCGCGGCAAAGCGGCGCCGGCCGGCCGCTGAAGATCGGTGAGTACGTAACGGCTGAAATCGACGGCAAACGCCTGCCCGGGGCCCTGGTCATTCCCGGGCAGACGATCTATCAGAACTCCTATGTCTATGTCGTCGAAGGTGGCGAACTGCAGCGCCGCCCCATCGAAATCGCCTGGCAGAACGGGGTGGACGCGCTGGTGACCACCGGCCTGGCCGCCGGCGACGCGGTGGTCACCACGCCGCTGGGGCAAGTCACTTCCGGAACGCGGGTGCGCGTTGCCGGTACCGGCACAGGAAACCGCACCGACACCAGGGGCGCCCGATGATCGCCTGGTTCGCGCGCAACGATGTGGCCGCCAACCTGCTGATGGTGACGGTGCTGCTGCTCGGCGGTTATTCGTTGTTCTACGAGACCGCCGTCGAGGTCTTTCCGGAGTTCGAACCGGACAGCATCTCGGTGACCGTGCGGTTGCGCGGCGCAACGCCCGAAGACGCGGAACTCGGTGTGGCAATTCGCATCGAGCAGGCCCTCGAGGGGCTCGATGGCATCAAGAAGGTGACCAGCACCTCCCGGGAGGGTGCGGCCTCCGTATTTGTGGAAGTCGCCGACGGCCACGACCCGCGGGTGTTGCTGGACGAAGTCAAGACCCGCGTCGATGCCATCGACACCTTTCCGGAGAACGCCCGCCGGCCGGTGATCCGGCTTGCCCAGTTCACCTTCGACGTCATCACCGTGGTGGTCTCCGGACCCTACTCCGAGCAGGAAATTCGCCTGTACGCCGAGCGGGTGCGCGACGACCTGTTGCGCATGGACGGGATTTCCCAGGTCACCCTGGATGCGGTGCGGCGCTACGAGATCGCCATCGAAGCTTCTCAGGACCGGCTGCGCCAGTTCGACCTGACCCTGGCCCAGATCGCGAACGCCATACGGGCCAGTTCCGTCGACCTCTCCGCCGGCAACGTACGCACCCAGGGCGGCGATGTGCTGATCCGCTCCAAGGGGCAGGCGTACCGGCGCTCCGATTTCGACTCCATCGTCGTTAAGACCAACGCGGACGGGTCCATCGTACGCGTCTCGGACGTGGCCAGGGTGCATGACGGCTTCCAGGAAGACACGGTCAAGACCCAGTTCGACGGCAATCCCGCGGCACTCATCGACGTACAGCGGGTTGGCGACGAAAGCGCGCTCGATATCTCCGAGACGGTGCACGACTACATCGCCGGGCAGCAGCATTCACTGCCTTCCGGCATGCAGTTGAGCTTCTGGGACGACGACGCCCAGCAACTCAAGAATCGCCTCGGGGTGCTGGGGACGAGCGGCTTGCAGGGCGCCATCCTGGTGATCGCCCTGCTGACGCTGTTCCTGCGGCCGAAAATCGCCCTGTGGGTGTTCATCGGCATTCCGATCAGCTTCCTGGGCGCATTCACGGCCATGGCGGCCATGGGCGTCAGCCTGAACCTGATGAGCGCGTTCGGCTTCATCGTGGTGCTCGGCATCGTGGTCGACGACGCCATCGTCACCGGTGAAAGCGGCTACCAGCGCCAGAAGTGCGGCCATTCCGGGCTGGATGCCTCCGTCAAGGGCACTCTCGATGTCGCCGTACCCGTCACCTTCGGCGTACTGACCACCATGGTGGCCTTCCTGCCGCTGGCCTTTATCGAGGGCCGCTTCGGCAACATTGCAGCCCCCATCGCCATGGTGGTGGTGCGCGTGCTGCTGTTCTCACTGATCGAGTCCAAGCTGGTGCTGCCCGCCCACCTGAAAGGCATGGGTGGAACCCACGAGAAAGTGTACAAGAACCGTTTCGTGACCTGGCAGCGCCGCTTCGCAGACGGCTTCGAGAGGCAGGTACTGCTGCGCTACCGCCCGGCGCTCGACTTTCTGACCCACCATCGCTACGCCACCCTGGCTGCCTTCGTCGGTGTGCTGTTCCTCATGGTGACGCTCATCATGAGCGGCTGGACGCGCTTCACCTTCATGCCGCGCGTCGAGGGGGAGACCATCTCGGCGAACCTGACCATGCCCACCGGCACGCAGTTCGGCGTCACGGACCGCTACGTGACGCGCATGCTGGAGGCAGCGCTGGAGGTACGAGAACGCTATACCGACGAGGCAACCGGTGAGAGCATCGTTCGCCATGTGCTGACCAGCACCGGTTCCCGGCGTTTTTCACTCGGTTCCCAATACGGGCGCGTGGAGATCGAACTGGTTCCGCCCGAGCAGCGCTCCATCGAAATCAGCACGGGGACCATCGCCGCCGAGTGGCGGCAGCTGATCGGGCCCGTGCCCGGCGCGGAGTCGCTCACCTTCCGCACCGACATCTTCCGCACCGGCGACCCCATAGACGTGCAGTTGAGCGGCCGCTCGCTTGACGACCTGGGCGCGGCCGCGGACGCCGTCAAAGCGCACCTTTCGACCTACCCCACCGTCTACGAAATTGCCGATTCCCTGTCCGACGGCAAGGAGGAACTGCGCATCGAACTGAAGCCCCAGGGGCATGTGCTGGGCCTCACGCGCAACAATGTAGCGGGCCAGGTCGGCCAGGCATTCAAGGGCTTCCTGGTACAGCGCGTTCAGCGCGGCCGGGACGAGGTCGACGTGCTCGTGCGCCTGCCGCCCTCGGAACGCGCCGATGTCGCCACCCTGGATGAAATGCTGATCGCCACCCCGGCCGGGCGGCAGATCCCGCTCTCCCATGTGGCTTCACTGATCCCCGGCCGCTCGCCGTTGCAGATCACGCGCATCGACGGCTATCGCACCGTCAATGTCACCGCCGAGGTCGAGAAATCCAGCACCAACATGACCGTGCTGAACGACCAGTTGCGCCGATACCTCGACGACCTGATACCGCAATATCCGGGCATCGCCCATGTCATGGAGGGGGAGGCCCGGGAGCAGCGCCAGTCCTTCGGCAGCCTGCAGACCGGGGTGCTGATCGTGCTGTTCGCCATCTACTGCATGCTGGCGCTGCCGCTCAAGTCCTATACCGAACCGCTGGTGGTGATGTCGGTCATCCCGTTCGGGCTGATCGGCGCCGTGGTGGGGCACTGGCTCATGGGCTTCAACCTGGCCATGGTGAGTATCATGGGTTTCCTGGCGTTGACGGGCGTGGTGGTGAACGACAGCCTGGTGCTGGTGCATGCCGTGAACCGGCAGCGCCAACTGGGCAACAGCCTGAAGGAGGCGGTGCTCAACGCCGGCGTCATCCGCTTTCGACCGATCCTGCTGACCTCGCTCACCACGTTTTTCGGGCTGTCGCCACTCCTGCTCGAGAAATCCACCACGGCCCAGTTCCTTATTCCGATGGCGATTTCCCTCGGTTTCGGCATCCTCTTCGCCACCGCCATCACCCTCATCCTGGTGCCGGTCAACATCCTCATCGGCAACGACATCGGCCAACTCGCCCGGCAGCTATGGCGGCGCACGACCGGGTCCGAAACGACCGGCGACCCGGTCCTGCCCGCGAAATGACAGGCTGACGGGGCGATGCCCCGACCGACGAGACAACGGCGACCGGGAGGGAATTTGACTCATTTCACAGCCGATCTGCGAACAAAAGGTCTTGTCCGGTTTTTTCGGCTCTGCCGACTGTGCGCCCCCGGCTCAGGGCGCTGACTCACTCGTTCCCGCCGAGCCGTGAAGGTGCCGTCGACAGGTTGGTCAGATGGCCGGTCGGGCTCTCAAGTAGGCTCATGACCCCCAGGGGCTGCCCGGATCGCACGGTCAGTTGCCACTTGCCCGTTCCGGTTCCCAGTTCACCCTCCAGGGCAACCGGACCACCGGACTGGTCCGGGTCGTCACGGCTCTCATTTGATTCAAGGAGTGCCGCCGAGACCATTCCGGCGCCGCCAGCGGGCAAAGTCAGCCGCACCATGCCGGAGCTATTCCCGTCATCGTCGATGCCCTCGACCTCAATCGCGGCTTCCTCGGTTCCGAAATTGACCAGGCGCAACAGGCTTTGCTGATTCGTGTTTCGGCCCGGATTGAACATCGCTACCCGATACTCGTTGTCCTCACTCGGGACGGTATCGTGCATCGCCGTCAGGAAGCCATCGGAATGGCGAATGTAGGAAAGCACCTCGACCTCGAGGTCTGTCGTCAGATTCAGGCGCGAATCGCCTTCCCGGGCACCGGTGCCGCCGGACAACCCCTTCCCTGGTTCGCCCGTTTCCAGGTCTTCGGAATTGAAATGCGCCGTCTCGCCGCCGGCAATGGACAAAGTGACAGGCTCAGAGTGCAGCCCCATGTCGTCAATGGCAACGATCTCCACTTCAGCGACTTCACTGGAGCGATTGATCACCCGAACGAAACCCTGGCGGCCAGGCGCATCCTTTGCCGGGGGAAACAGTGGCACAACCCGCACCAACGATGCGGGAGGAGGCGGATCGCAGCCGCCCTCGCAGACAAATGTCAGTCTCGCCATCGGTTCGTCGGTGAACTTGCCCATACCCCTGATGCTGGTGATGACCCCCTGGGGCACGGTGGCCGGGTTGCTCAACGAAAAGTCCTCACCGTCCTCGGTGCCGGCATCGTAGGGAAACAGGTCGACTTCCAGGCGCTCCCGCCAATGCCCCGCATCGTCCAGCAGCGACAGCCCGGTAACGCCTACGAACCAGTCCGGACTCGGCGCGATCATGGTGAGCAGCGTGACCAGTGGATGATCCGCAGTCACCTCGAAGTCAACGGACGCCGTCGGTGTCCCACCACCGGGAAGGCCCTTCTCGATGGTGGCCAGCGCATGCTCGCTGGCGCTGATCTCGCGCTTGAAAGTGCCGGTCGTACCGAGTTCCGCAACGGATTCGACGCCGGGGCTGGCCATGGCTCCGGCCTCCCAGAAAATCACGTTGCCATTGTGGGTGGCGCCGATAAGCCTTGAGAAGTGCGCGCTGGACGGCAGTCCGCCGGGCGTGGCGGCCGTGGTCCAGGTTCCCTCGAAGGTCACCCGATAACTTGCCGGAGAAGCCTCGGTCTGGGCATGCAGCGGTAGCGGCAGCCAGAGAACCGCCAGGATCAGCAGCGCCGCAGCGGCCACGCCGGTCGGGACGGCAGCGGTTGGTGACGGGGCGCGCCCGCGGCATCCGGCGGAACAACCAAGCGCCGGCGTGTTGCAGACCGTTTCCAGATGGATGCCACTGATCATGGAGGAATTACATCGAAGTTCGGCAGGTGTGTCGATACGGTAGCCCAAATAAGGCTGGAAGGGGTCCTTCGCCTTGTCCGGACATCCGCCGTCATTGCGCCTTGCCGCCGTCGCCATCGATCGCACGCCCGGCGACAAAAAAGTCTAGCGCGGCACCATCAATCCGCAGTGCGTATAATGCCCGGCCGCAGTGCCGCGCCTTCGAACCCCCGCAACCGTCCCATGCTGAACTCGCTGCTTCGGCTGAAGCCGTTCGTACTTCCCTACCGGCTGCGGCTCGGGGCCGGCATCGCCAGCTTCGGCTTCGCCCGGGTATCCCAAGCCCTTGTACCTTTCTTCCTGGCCGCGGGCATCGACAAGGTGGCCGCCGGCGACGGCGACGTTGCCAACCAGGTTCTCGGTATCGTCGCGGCGGTAACGGTGCGCTATGTGTTCGTCACCTACGCGCGCTATTCCGTGCGCAGCGCGGGGATGCGCGTCGCTT
>JAPOON010000248.1 GCA_026713405.1 Gammaproteobacteria bacterium | reverse complement strand
GCCAATGCCGACCGGATGCTGTGGCTGCGCGCCCTGATCTGGCCCGAACACGTCGAGCGTCCCCAACCGTTGATGGATGCGGCGGCGGAACTCGAAGCAAGCCCGATTCGCATGCACATGGGCGATGCCGGGGAACTCCTGCCGGCCTTGATCGATTCCGTGCCCCGTGAGCACGCCCTGGTCGTCTACTCGACCATCGCCTTCTATCAGTTTCCGCGGGAAAGCCGCAGTCGCATCGCCGACACCCTTGCGGCGGCCAGCGCGGCCAGGCCCGTCTGGCAGATTGCGATGGAGGGATGGAGCCCGCAGCTCTCGGTCACCCGCTACCGCGAAGGAACCCGCGAGACGGAGATGCTGGCGGACGTCTCGGCACACGGGTGGTGGATCGACTGGCGATTGGAACAGGCAGTGCCCGACCAGTGATTTCGCTGCTGTTGACGGCCGCAATGGTTCATTCATGAATGGGTCGGGCTAAAGCGGGAATGACGGACAATCGTTTTGCTGGCATGCTCCGCCGAATGGCAAATGGCTCCCGAGACCAAAGCCCATGAACATCGAGTCCCGGCTCCGGCGAGTGGAAGCCGCCGAGCAGATCCGGCTTCTGAAAGCCCGTTACTGCGACCTGTGCGATCAGGGATACCCCGCCGATGAACTCTGCAGCCTGTTCACGGAGGACGGCATCTGGGACGGCGGCGAAATGGGCGTTTTTGAAGGACGTGATGCCCTGCACCGGTTCTTCAGCAACATGCCCGACATCATGTCTTTCGCCATCCATCACGTCACCAACTCGGCCGTTGAGGTGAATGACGACGCAACGGGCGCCCGCGGCCACTGGTACCTGCTGCAGACCGCTACGGTGAAGAAGACCAACCAGGCGGTCTGGCTCGCTGCGCGTTACGAAGACGATCTTGTCTGCACCGACGGCAACTGGGCGTTTCGCCGCGTAAACCTGAAGAGCCGTTTCTACACGACGCACGAAGCGGGATGGGCCAACCTGCCCCATCTGCTGAAACGGTCATGACAGATACTGTCACCGCACAAATGCAATTCCTGCCCGCTTCGCTGACCGGTGGTCCCGTGACCCACGTGGACCTGCGCACGCATTCCGATGGATTCGGTGGCCTGGACGCCACCGATGTGGCGGTGACGAACGCCCACGGGCACGCCGGCCTGGGTTTGCACGCCAGCGGTTTCGAACTGGTTCGAAGCCCCAGCGCCGTAGCCGATTTCTACGATTGCGACGAGGTGATGAGCACCTACTACAGCGAATGCAGGTCGATCGCGCGGGAACTGACGGGCGCCCGTACGACCTTCACCTACGACCACCTCATTCGTGAACCCGGCCTGCAGTACACCGGCGGCGGCACGGACGGTACGCAGAGAAAGACCGGCGTCGAGCGCGGCGGCGGTTACATCGGCAACGTGCACATGGACTACACCGACAACACGACCTGGGAGAAGTACCTGGCAAAGCATGGCCAACGCGTGCCCGAGGACGCGGATCGAGTGTACGCACTCAACTTCTGGCGTCCGCTCGGTCCGTCTGTCGACGACTTCCCCCTGGCCGTGTGCGATGCGCGCACGGTGCGCCTTGAAGACCTCCGGGAGACCGTTGTCTTCGGCTACGCCGCGGACAACTACAGTTGGCACGACATCGGCATAGAAACCTTCAGCGTCAGCGCATCCGACCGCCAGCGTTGGTACTACTACCCCGGCATGACGCCGGATGACGTGCTGGTCATCAAGTCGTTCGATTCCGAGGGCGTGATCGGCAGGACATGCCCGCACGCGTCATTCGCGCACCCGAACCCAAGAGGCGAACCGCGCCGCAGCATCGAGCTGCGGGTGCTCTGTTTCTGTTAGCCCGGGAATTCATCCCGGCCGGGTTACGTTGCCATCGCCCTCCGGCTCAAAGCCCCGATTGACGGTGTCGAGTAGAATTCGAGCCAATGAGAACGGGAACTGCAGCCTACGCCACCGGTCAGGAAACCGCGCGCCGTATTCTGGAAGCCTCCCGCCGGGTGCTGGTGGAGGAAGGGTCCAGGAACCTCACAATGCGGCGGGTTGCGAGGGAAATCGGGATCTCCCCGGGTAACCTGAACTACTACTACCCCTCCCGTGCCGAACTGATGGAGGACCTCCTCCAACATGTCATCGATGGGTACCTGCACCAGTTCGATGTCTTGAGAAATCAGGCCGGCGAGGATACCGAACAGCAGTTTCGGGCCGTCGTCAGCTTTGTGTTTGACGATTTGTCCCGCCGTGATACGACGTTGTTCTTTCCCGAACTGTGGGTATTGGCGAACCGGGACGAACGGGTGGCCCAACAGATGGAACGGCTGTATGCCCAGTACCGTGAAATTCTGGTCGACCTCATCGAACAGATGAATCCGGGGCTGAGCGAGACGCGGCGGGGCGATCTTGCGCTGTTGATATCGGCATCGATAGAAGGCCACACGGTATTCGTTGGCCATGACCGGCCCCACCGGGCGCGCGCCGGTGAGTTGCGTGAACTGGCAATCGAGAGCTTTCTGCAAATCGTCAAGCGGACGCGAGACTGACGGGGGCGCTACCAACGCCTGACGGAAAAACGCCCGCGAAAGCATTCCTGACTGGTGTGCCGGTCGGAACCGGCACTAGCCCGCAAATCGCTCCAAGCCGCTCATCGTGTCGCGAATTTTGCCGGTTGTCGACCATCTGCTCATCGACACATTGCGACGTTGCACTTGGTTGCTCCTTTCAATATAGTTCATACGACCTAAGATAGTACGCTAGTCCAAAGTTGATGGCCTGCGAGGTTGTATAGGGAAATGCGATGCGGTCTGAAATCGCCAGCCGGGTCGTCTTTCGGCAGTGTGTCAATCGATATCCCTGGATCGGCCGCCCCGCGATTGCCGGCACATTCGCCATCGTCCCGCAACAAGCCGGCGTCCTGCGTCCGTGAGGCCGGCTTCGTTTCGTCAGGCATAGCGGCCAGCGCCTTTACTCCCAACCCGGCAAGCCCTGCAGCCCTTCGATGCGACAAGTTCCGTCTCGGCCGGATGTCTCCTGCTCGATTCACGCGGTTGAGCATTCAGTGCGTCCTGCTGCCGATACCCCCTCGTCGGGAGGCAGGCCGATTCCCCGGTAGCGGAAGCGCACGCCGGGGGAGATGGCCTGAAACCGATCAAGCACAGCAGTAAACATGTGGAGGTAAGCATGAGCGCAATGATCAGGTTCGGAAAACGCTACTTTGTTGCAGTGGCCCTGGTGCTGGCCTCCTGGGCCTGGCCAGGCGAGGCCCTCGCGGGCGGGCCCGGCCCGGAGATTGCGGCGGCATCCGGGGGCGCAAGCCAGGCTGGTGCGCCGCCAATCGTCGAGCAACTGGAAAACCTGCTTTCTGAAAACCCCGAGCTGGAGGATTGGCTGAAGCAGTCGCTGGAAGAGGCGAAGCAGGCCAACCCGGACCAGCACACCAATCCCGCTCAATCCCTGGAGGCGTATTTCGAGTACGTCGCCGAGGCCGCGAAGATGCTGCCTCAGGACATTCTCGACAATCCGTCCGACCTGATTCGCGATCAAATCCTGCAGACCATCTGCTACTTCTACTTTCTGGTCGATCAACCCGTCAAGGACATTTCCGGCCAGGGCCTGTTCAAGAATGCGATCCAGTACGTTCCAGAGTTCTCGGACTGGCTGCGGGACTTCGCCAATGCCTGGGGTGACTACCTCGACACGCCGGAGTCGTTTACCGATGCGACCTACGAACAGTTCTACGATGACCCCAACTTCCGGCTGCAGACCGGCGACTATGAGCCGCGGTCCAACTGGAACACTTTCAACCGGTTTTTTTCGAGATACCTTGCGTCGCCGGAGAAGCGGCCGATCGCCGGCAAGGACGATGACAGCGTGGTGGTATCTCCTGCCGACTCGGTTCCCCAGGGGGTGTGGCCCATCGACGAGAACTCCGACATCGAGGTGGAAGGCGGCAACGGCCTGCGGGTGAAGAATGTACGCCATTTCAGCGTGAACGATCTGTTGGGGCCCGACCTCGTGGAGTATCACGACATCTTTGCCAAGGGCGTTCTCACCCATACGTTTCTGAACGTCTACGACTACCATCGCTACCATTTCGCCGTCGGCGGCATCGTCGAGGGGGTCGCCAGCGTTCAGCAGAACGTGGCGCTTGAGGTTTCCTGGGACGCCGATGGCAAGAAGTACGTCCCCATTGACTCGACAGGATGGCAGTTCACGCAGACCCGGGGTATCGTGATCGTCAACACGGAAGGCGGGTACGGCAGGGTCGCGCTCATTCCCATGGGCATGGCGCAGGTGTCTTCCGTCAACTTCGAGGACGACGTCGAAATAGGCCGTACGGTCGAAAAGGGGGACATGCTCGGTACCTTCCTGTTCGGCGGTTCCGATTTCATCATGCTGTTTCAGGAACAGGCGGGTTTCGAAATTCAGGCACCGACCACCGGTCAAGGTCGAAGCCTGGTCAATGGGTCAAAGGGCGCTCTCGGCCAGCCCGCCTATGCGCACATCCTCATGGGAACACGTTACGGTCAGATGAAAGGCGATTGATTGCTTGACCCGCGGCGTCCCCGGTTTGCGGTGCACCGGACAGCCCCGTTCTCGCCTGGAGCGTGCGTCGGCGATATTGGACGATCCACAAACCAGGATAGAAGGGAGAAGTCCGACATGACGTTGAGCTATGTTTCCGGTACCAGCGCCGTTCCGTTGCTCTACAAGACCATCGGCGAGGCGTTCGCGGACACCGTTGAACGGCACGGCGACAATGAAGCCGCGGTTTTTGTGGAGCAGCGTGTCCGTCTCACGTACAGGGAACTCGCACGACGGGTGGGCGGTTTCGCTGCCGGCCTGTTGCGGTTGGGGCTGCAACCGGGCGACCGGCTGGGAATCTGGTCACCGAACCGCGTTGAGTGGCTGATCGCGCACTACAAGATTCCATCCTGCATACGCTTCGTGGAAGACTTTCCAATGACGGTTACCGGAAAGTTTCAGAAGTTCGTGATGCGGCAACAAACGGTGGAAGAACTGGGCATCCATGCCGCCGATACGCGGATGAACGACATCGGGCAAGGCTAACCCGCCTATTGCGGGCTGACCGGGGCGACGGCCCTGTCTCTCAGGGTGTGGTGTACGCGGCGTGGCGCCCGCCGAAGGGTGAATATTCGAGGCCGACCGGCTCCGATACCGTCTCGAATTCCCTGGCCTTCCAACCCCAGGCACTGGTAATCGCGAGCGTGTGCCAGCGCCATTGGCCATCGGGGCAATTGCGCATGGTTCCTTCGTAGCGCCCGCCCTGCACCCCGTTCGGTGTACTGGTCATGAAATAGGCGGTGACATCGGCCGTCTCCAGATCGTGCGCAACGTTGATGGCCAGATTTGCCGAGTGATGCCCGCCGCGGATTCCCTTGGGACCCTTGCCGTAGGGCGCATACAGGGGCTCGATCTCCGCGCGCCCCTCGAAATGCAGGTCCTGGCCGCCCGCTTCCGGAAAGTTGGGTACATCGAGAATCGCGTCTTCCGTGTAGCAATCGACGATATCGTCACCGAACCCCGTGTCCAGGCAATAGAGGTATCGATTGAACGCGCTCTGCACCGCTTCCTTGGCCTCCAGCCGCGCCACCCGGGCCTGCAGGGCTTGTACTTCTTGATTCATGCAATTCTCCTCAATCGATCGGCCAATGGCGAGGCGGTAGCGAATTTTCGCTATCGCGACTTCCTGCGGCGCAGGCTCGCATGGAACAACGTTCTTCCTACATGGGGTTTTCCCGACGCCGAGAGCCGACATGCGGTACGGTCCCCCTGCACGCTAAGCGGGATCCCTCTGTTCGACAGTACGAGTTGATCGACAAACCGGCCCCGCAACGAGTTGCGGGGCGTCGCCACCTGCCGAAGCGGTGCTTCGGCTCGGGCTGCGCCCGACCGGTCGCGACCCTTAAAGGTGCTGGAGGCCCG
>JAPOON010000247.1 GCA_026713405.1 Gammaproteobacteria bacterium | reverse complement strand
TGATCGAGGCGGCCATCGCGGCGACGGGAGCATCCTCCATGCGCGACATGGGCAAGGTGATGTCCAGGCTGCGGGGCGACGTGCAGGGCCGCGCCGACATGGGTGCGCTCAGCGCCAGGGTTCGCGCAAGGTTGACCTGAATTCCGCATCACCCGCAAGCCTTTGCCGCGGTTGAAACAGGGACCGACCGGGGCGGCGGAGCCAGCCGTTGATTCCGAGCCCGCCACACACCGGCGCGGCGCCCGTTTTACCTGTTAACAAACCCACCGCAGGAGTATTCTAGGCGGCGTAATGGCCGGCCAGATTCCCCAGTCCTTTATCAACGATCTGCTGGGTCGCGTGGACATCGTCGGGGTGGTCGGCGAGCGCGTGCCGCTCAAGAAGGCTGGCAAGGATTTCCAGGCCCGTTGTCCTTTCCACGACGAGAAAACACCGTCGTTCACCGTCAGCCAGGACAAGCAGTTCTACTATTGCTTCGGCTGCAGCGCGAGCGGCACGGCACTCACCTTTCTCATGGAATACGAGCGGCTGCCGTTCGTGGAGGCGGTGGAAACGCTGGCGGCCCAGGCCGGGGTGGAGGTCCCCCGGGAACGCTCCCGCCGGCCGCAGCGGGACAACAGCGGCCTCTACGAGATGATGCAGCGGGCCGAGCGTTACTTCCGCGGGCAGCTAAAGCGTTCGAAGCAGGCTGTCGACTACCTCAAGTCGCGTGGCCTGACGGGCGCCGTAGCCAGGGACTTCGGGGTCGGTTTCGCCCCCGACTCCTGGGACGGCCTGCAGAAAGCCCTGGGCTCCGGTGGCGACGGCGACAAGCTGCTGCTCGAGGCGGGCCTGGTCAGCAAGAACGAGCGCGGCAATGTCTACGACCGTTTCCGGGGCCGTATCCTGTTCCCGATCCGGGACATTCGAGGCCGCGTCATCGGTTTCGGCGGCCGATTGCTCGGGGACGGGGACGGGCCGAAATACCTCAACTCCCCGGAGACGCCGATCTTCCACAAGGGCGAAGAGCTCTACGGGTTGTTCGAGGCACGCAAATCCGTACGAAACCTGAACCGGCTTGTGGTTGTCGAAGGTTACATGGACGTCATCGCGTTGGCCCAGTGCGGCGTGCCCAACGCCGTCGCCACCCTCGGCACCGCTTCCGGCGAGAATCACTACCGCAAGCTGTACCGCTATGTCGACGAGGTGATCTGCTGTTTCGACGGCGACCAGGCAGGGCGACGCGCCGCCTGGCGGGCGCTGGAAAACGCGCTGCCCACCCTGAGCGAGGGCCGGCGGCTGAAGTTCATGTTCGTGCCGGAAGGCGAGGACCCCGACTCGCTGGTGCGCAAGGAGGGTTCCGCGGATTTCCTGGAACGGCTGGAAAATGCGACCCCTGCCATCGAGTACCTGTTCGGCGAACTCGTGGGCGGTTTCGACCTGAACGCCATCGACGACCGTGCAAAGCTGTCCAGCCTGGCGATGCCGTACGTGAACCGGGTGCCGGAGGGCGCGCTGAAGGACCTGATGTTGCAGCGGGTACGCGATCTCACCGGGCTGCGGCCCGACCGGACATCCCCGCGGGCGAGCGCCGGCAACCGGGCCCGCAATTCCGCGGCGCGCGGCGGTATCCGCGGGCTTGCCGAACATCTGCTCGCAATGCTGCTGAAGCGCCCGGAACTGCTCCGCGGCTTGAGCGACGAGCAGATGGCCGCAATCGTCAATCGCGACGGGGCCAGCCTGTTCCGCGATGTGGTGAAGTACCTGGCGGAACATCCGCAAGCGGACTCGGCGCAGGTTCTGGGCCGCTGGTCAGGCGACCGGTATCACGATGAACTGGTACGCCTGCACGGGCGGCGCAGCGTGCTGTCGGCCGAGGCGGAGGCCGCGGAATTCGCCGATGGCGTGGCGCGGTTCATCGCCGCGGCGGGGCGGCAGGAACGCCGTCGCCTCGTCGACGAAATGCGTGAGGACCCGTCGCGGGAGAAGCTCTCACGCTTCTGGTCGCTGAAACAGGGGTCCAGGGGTTGAGAGCCCTTGAAAATTGCCGATACCGCCATATATTCAGTACGTATATAATTACTGGTTTGTCCCGACTAACGCGGGTTTCGACCCGGGACGCGTTGATCGGTGGCATGAACAGGCCGTTCTGCCGGAATGGTTCCGGCTTAATCAACTCGTCGAGGCGTCATGAGCGATAACATCCAGCAACAATCGCGGCTCAAGGAACTCATCGCCAAGGGCAAGGAGCAGGGCTACATCACCTACGCCGAGGTGAACGACCACCTGCCCGACGACATCTCCGACCCGGATCAGATCGAAGACATCATCCGCATGATCAACGACATGGGGATCACGGTCTACGAGACGGCGCCCGATCCCGATGAGTTGCTCACCACCGAGGAAAACACGGCCGACGAACTGGCCGCGGAAGAGGCCGCCGCGGCGCTCGCCGCCGTGGAAACCGAGGCGGGCCGCACGACCGACCCGGTACGCATGTACATGCGCGAGATGGGCACGGTGGAATTGCTCACCCGCGAGGGCGAGATCGCCATCGCCAAGCGCATCGAGGAAGGCATTCGCGATGTGCTGGCGGCGCTGTCCGGCTTTCCCGGCCCTGTCGAGTACCTGCTGAACACCTATGCCCACGTCACCAAGGAGGGCAAGCTCTCCGACCTGCTGGTGGGCTATCTCGACCCGGCCGACCACGTGCCCCAGGCGGCGCAGGTGGTTCCCAACGCCCAGCCGGCCAAGAAAAAAGACGACGACGACGACGAAAAAAACAAGGGTCCCGACCCGGTCGAGGCCAAGCGTCGCTTTACCGCACTGAAGCGGCAGTACAACAAGACGAACAGAACCATCAAGGCCCACGGCCGCACCAGCGAAGAGGCCCAGGAACAGTTGAAAGCCCTGGGCAAGAAGTTTCATTCCTTCAAGCTCGTGCCCAAGCACTACGACGAGATCGTGCGCATGGCGCGGGACGGGCTGTTCAAGGTCCGCCGCCAGGAGCGCGCCCTGCTGATCGCCTGCGTGCGCCAGGCAAAGGTGCCGCGCGACCTGTTCCGCAAGGAATTCGTCGGCCATGAGACCAGCATAGCCTGGGTGAACAAGCTCATCCGGGCCAAGCGTGACTATTCGGCGGCGCTGGAACGGCAGCGCGAGGAAATCACCCGGGCGCAGAAAAAGCTCAGGAACCTGAGCGCCGAGACCGGCCTGACCATCGCCGACATCAAGGACATCAACCGCCGCATGTCACTGGGCGAGGCCAAGGCCCGGCGCGCCAAGAAAGACATGGTCGAGGCCAACCTGCGGCTGGTAATCTCGATCGCCAAGAAATACACGAACCGTGGTCTGCAGTTCCTGGACCTCATCCAGGAAGGCAACATCGGCCTGATGAAGGCCGTGGACAAGTTCGAATACCGGCGCGGCTACAAGTTCTCGACCTACGCCACCTGGTGGATTCGCCAGG
>JAPOON010000246.1 GCA_026713405.1 Gammaproteobacteria bacterium | reverse complement strand
GGCGGCATCAGGATGGGTCCCGCTGCGGGGGTCGGAGCAGGCCTCGGCGGTTGTCCCCGAATGCCGCGTCGCGGTCACGGGCGCGCTGGGAGCCGGCGAGCGTCTGTTCGCCCTCTTCCAGACGATAGGCGCGGGTCACGGCGTAGGTCTGGAAGGCGCCGGTTACACTGCTCCGGTAGCCCATTTCGTCCTGCATCTGGTTGAGGGAGAATTTGGCCATGCGCAGGGCGAACGGGTCCTGCATGGCGATGCGCTGCGCCAGCGCCATGGTTTCCTGCTCCAGTTCGCCCCGGGGCACCACCCGGTTGACGAGGCCCAGGCGACAGGCCTCGTCGGCGTTGATCCAGTCGCCGGTAAAGAGGTATTCCTTGGCCTTGCGCACGCCGATGTCCCACGCCAGGCTGGCGTACTGTACGTGGGCGCCGCCCCACCGCACCGTGCGGTCGCAGAACCTGGCGTCGTCCGAGGCGATGATCAGATCGCACGCCGAGGCCAGCATGAGGCCGCCCATGATGCAGTAGCCCTGCACCTGGGCGATGGTCGGCTTGGGGCAGTCGCGCCAGCGGAAGCCGTTATCGATGTACAGGTTCCAGGCCCGCAGGTACTCGCCGGAAACGCCCGGGGGCCACGGGCGGCGTTCGCGGTCGGCCTTTTCCTGCGGGCTGCCGATGTCGTGCCCGGCGGAAAAGTGTGCTCCGGCCCCGGCCACGATGACCACCCTGACGTCGTCGTCCGCCATGGCGTCCATCAGGGCGCGGTCGTACTCTTCGAGCATGATGCGGCTCTGGGCGTTGAGGACTTCCGGGCGATTCACGGTCAGGGTCAGCACCGCGCCGTCCCGGGCCACGTTGAGGGTCTCATAAGTCATGCGGTCCCTTTCTCAAATTGTGTCGATTCACCCTATCCCCAGACCCGTTCCGTGCGGCTGCAGGCGGGTCATTGTAGTTGGCTCGTTGCGGCGAAACAAACGGCTGCGCGCAGGCAGTTGAGCGCCTGTTCGCTGCCTCACAGGGTCCCCATGCCGCTTGATCTTCCAGCCGGCTGCGGATACACTGCGGGCCCTGCCAAATGGCTCCAGAACACCAATTCGACGCGCCGCTACCGGGCGCAATCCAATGCTGAAAGCGGCGAACGGCCCATGCGAGGGTGAACATGACTGAGGCAAGTCAAGAAGTCATTTCGGGGCTCGAGGGCGTATTGGCCTTCGAGTCGAGCATCGCGTTCATTGACGGTTCCATCCCGGAACTGTCGTTTCGCGGGTTCGACATAGGGGACATCGCGCAGGAGTTGACGTTCGAACAAGCGACGTACCTGTTATGGAATGACAGGCTACCTGACGCCGACGAACTCTCAGCGTTCAGCGCCGAACTCGCCGGCCAGCGTGCGGTGCCGGAAGCGCTCATCGACATCCTGCGCGGCATGCCGGCGTCGGCTCACCCCATGTCGGCGTTGCGGACCGTGGTGTCGTGGCTGGGTGCGATGGACGCACAGGCCGACGACAACAGCCACTCGGACAACCAGCGAAAAGCCATGGCGCTGACGGCGCAGATGCCCACCATCGTGGCAGCGCAGGCGCGCCTGCAGCAGGGCCAGGAGCCACTCGCGCCGCGCGCCGATCTCAGCCACGCCGCTAATTATTGCTACATGCTCACGGGCGAGACGCCGGACGACACCACGACCCGCACCTTTGACACCATGCTGATTCTTTACGCCGAGCACGAAACCAATGCCTCGACGTTCGCCTGCCGGGTAGTGGTGGGTACCGAAGCCGACCTGTATTCTGCGGTGGTGGCCGGAATCGGCGCCATCAAGGGGCCGCTGCACGGCGGCGCGATCGACGACGTGATGCGCATGTTGATCGACATCGGCTCAGCCGACAAGGCGGCCGGGTTCGTTGACGAGGCCCTGGCGGCACGGCGCAAGCTCCCGGGCTTCGGGCACCGCGTTTACCGGGCCGGCGACCCTCGCGCGGCGCAGCTTCGCGGCATGGCGGAAAAGCTCGGCGAGGCCAGCGGTGACGACAAGTGGTTCGCCATCGCCACCGCCGCAGAGCGGCAAATGCGGGAAACCAAGGGCATCATTGCCAACGTGGACTACTTCGCCGCACCGGTGCTGTACCACTTGGGATTTCCCCTTAGCATCTTCACCAATGTGATCGCCAGCACGCGAATCGTCGGCTGGTCGGCGCACATCCTCGAGCAGTACGCCAACAACCGCCTGATCCGGCCGCGGGCCAAGTATGTGGGTCACCGAAACCGCAGGATCGGATCCTGACGTATTGCGTTTCGATGGTTTCGAGGTGAAGCGAGAAATAAGGGCGTGTCCGTCACGGGACGGGCTTGCTGGCACCGAAATGTGTTCACTCGTTGCGCAAGGGCTCGGATATTTCTCTCAGCGAGGTTCCCGGCATGCAACACAAAATTCCGGCGGTATTCATGCGCGGCGGCACCAGCCGCGCCGTGTTCTTCAGCGAGGCGTCCATGCAGCCCTACGACGCCGATGTCCGTGACGCGATCATTCTGACTGCCCTGGGCAGCCCCGATCCATACGGGCGGCAGATCGACGGCCTCGGCGGCGGTATTTCCTCGCTCAGCAAGGCGGCCATTATCGGCCGCTGCAACAGCCAGGAAGCAGATGTCACCTTCAACTTCGCGCAGGTGGACGTACACAGGCCGTTTGTCGATTGGAGCGGCACCTGCGGCAACATGTCCGCGGCGGTCGGGCC
>JAPOON010000245.1 GCA_026713405.1 Gammaproteobacteria bacterium | reverse complement strand
GGCGATGCAGGTTGACTTCGGGCACGATCAACGGGATGTCGTCGTCGTAGCGGAAATGGGAGGTGTTGTCTATCACCACGCAGCCGGCGGCTGCGGCCTTTGGCGCGAATTCCGCCGAAACGGCGCCGCCCGCGGAGAAGAAACCGATCTGCGCCTGTTCGAAATCGAATTCATCGAGGCGCTGGACCGTGATCGACTCGCCGCAGAACCGGTAACGCTTGCCTGCGGAGCGTTCGCTCGCGAGCAGGAACAGGCGCCCCACGGGGAACCCGCGTTCTTCCAGAATCTCTACCAATGCCTCGCCGACGGCGCCGGTGGCGCCCGCGATGGCGACGTTTACGGGCCCGGCGCTCACTTTGCCTCCTCCAGCACGTCGGTCAGTTCCGTGAGCAGAGCCTCACCCATGGCACGGGTGCCCACCTGTTCGATGCCGTTCACCCCAGCTTCCGCGCCGGCTATATCGGCGGTCCTGAGCCCCCTGTCGAGCACGCGGCCCACGGCGGCCTCGATCGCTGCCCCTGCGGCGGGAGCATCGAGGCTGTAGCGGCACAGCATCGCCGCCGACAGTACCATGGCCAGCGGATTGGCGATGTCCTGGCCGGCGATATCGGGCGCCGAGCCGTGCACGGGCTCGTAGAGGCCCTTGCCGGAAGCGGCCAGCGAAGCCGACGGCAGCATTCCCAGGGACCCGGTCAGCATGGCCGCCACGTCGGAAAGAATGTCTCCGAACATGTTGCCGGTGACGACCACGTCGAACTGTTTCGGGTCTCGCACCAGTTGCATGCCCGCGTTGTCGACGTACATGTGCGAGAGCTGCACGTCCGGGTAATCGGGCGCCACCTCGTTGACCACGTCGCGCCAGAGTTGCGTGACTTCCAGCACGTTGGCCTTGTCCACTGAACAGAGCCTTCCGTTTCGTCTGCCTGCAAGCTCGAACGCGACCCGCGCGATGCGCTCGATCTCGTGTTCCCGGTAGACGTAGGTGTTGACCCCTACCCGCTCGTTCTCGTCCACGCTGACGCCGCGGGGCTCGCCGAAGTAGATGCCGCCGGTGAGTTCCCTGACGATCAGGATGTCGAGGCCGGACACTCGCTCGGTTTTCAGCGAGGAAGCATGAGCCAGCGGCTCGAACAAGAGCGCCGGGCGCAGGTTGGCGAACAGTTCAAGGCCGTAACGCAGCCCCAGCAGGCCTTTCTCAGGGCGCTGGCTCATGGGCAGGTGTTCCCAGCGCGGGCCGCCCACGGCGCCCAGCAGAATGGCGTCCGCGGCATGCGCTTGGGCCAGGGTCTCCTCGGGAAGCGGGCTGCCGGCCTCGTCGATGGCACGGCCGCCGATCAACCCGTGATCGAGGCGCATCCCGATGCCCACGCTTTCCAGCGCGAGACCAAGCGCGTCCACGGCCACCGGGGCGACTTCGGGACCGATGCCGTCGCCGTCGAGGATCAGGATGTGTTTCGCCTTTGCCATGGGACCGTTCAGTTATGGACAGGATGCCTTCGGTTCGACACTCATTGGTCGAGCCAGGAACGGCGCCCGTAGTAGGCGCGCTCGAAATCGCGAATCTCCGCAGAGTGGGCGAGCGTCAAGCCGATGTCATCGAGCCCTTCGAGCATCTTCTGCTTGCGCATGGGGTCGATCTCGAATGCCAGGGTCTCGCCGCCAGGGAACCCGATACACTGACGTGATAGGTCGACCGTCAGTTCAAAGCCTTCGTTGCTTTCCACGAGGTCGAACAGGCGATCGACTTCGTTTTCTTCCAGAACAACGGGTAACAAACCATTTTTAAAGCAGTTATTGAAGAATATGTCGGCGAAGCCCGGAGCGATTACCGCGCGAATTCCGTACTCCAGCAACGCCCAGACCGCATGCTCGCGGCTGGAACCGCAACCGAAGTTGTCGCGGGCCAGCAGAATCGCCGCGCCGGAATACCGGGGCAGGTTCAGAAAGAAATCGGGATTCGGCCGCCTGTCTGCCAGGCGAACCCCCACATCCCCTTCGTCCTGGAAACGCCAGGCATCGAACAGGTGGTCGCCGAACCCGGTGCGCCTGATGGATTTCAGGAACTGCTTCGGGATGATCTGATCGGTGTCGACATTGGCGCGGTCCAGCGGTGCCACCCGCCCCGACTCGACTCGAAACGCTTTCACAACAGCTCCCGTACATCCATAAAGTGCCCCGCCACAGCCGCCGCCGCCGCCATCGCAGGACTGACCAGATGAGTGCGGCCACGGTGTCCCTGCCGTCCCTCGAAATTTCGGTTCGATGTCGAGGCGCAATGTTCGCCGGGCAGCAGGCGGTCCGGGTTCATCCCCAGGCACATGGAGCAGCCCGCATCCCTCCATTCGAAGCCGGCATCCGTGAACACCCGGTCAAGCCCTTCCCGCTCCGCGGCCTGCTTGACGAGGCCGGAACCGGGAACCACCAGGGCCTGCTTGATGCTTTTCGCTACCTGCCTGCCGGCGAGGACCCGGGCCGCGATGCGCAGATCCTCGAGACGGGAATTGGTGCAGGAACCGATGAATACCCGGTCGAGTTCGATATCCCGTACAGGCTGGTTCGCGTCAAGCCCCATGTACGCCAGCGCCCGTTCGATACCATCGGCGTCCAGTTCGCTCGAAGCGCCCGCAGGATCCGGGACCGTGCCGTCCACGGCTACGACCATTTCCGGAGATGTCCCCCAGGTGACCTGGGGCGCCACGTCGGCCGCATCGAGAAATACCTCGCTGTCCCAGGCTGCGTCGGCATCGCTCACCAGGGTGCGCCAGTAGCTTTCCGCCGCATCCCATTGAGCGCCGGTGGGCGCCATCGGCCGTCCATGGACGTATTCCAGGGTCTTGTCGTCCACGGCCACCATGCCGGCCCTCGCGCCGGCCTCGATCGCCATGTTGCACAGCGTCATCCGCCCATCCATCGACAGCGCCTCGACGGCAGGCCCCATGAACTCGATGGTATGCCCGGTCGCGCCGCCGGTGCCGATGCGTCCGATCAGCGCGAGCGCCAGATCCTTGGAATAAACGCCTTCCGGGAGGGTTCCCGCCACGCGGACCGCCATGTTCCTCGCCTTGGTCTGGGCGAGGCACTGGGTGGCCATGACATGCTCGACCTCGGAGGTGCCGATGCCCTGGGCCAGGGCTGCAAACGCGCCGTGCGTGGAGGTATGGGAGTCTCCGCAAACGATGGTCATGCCCGGCAGGGTCGCGCCCTGCTCCGGCCCGATGACGTGCACGATGCCCTGGCGGATGTCGTGGATGTCGAACTGGGTGACGCCGTGCCGCCTGCAGTTGTCGTCGAGCGTGACAACCTGTTCCCGCGCCACGGGGTCGGTGATTCCCTCTATGCCGGCTGCGCGGCGTTCCGTAGGTACGTTGTGGTCGGGGGTGGCCAGATTTGCCTGTGTGCGCCACAGTTTGCGGCCGGCAAGGCGCAGGCCTTCAAAAGCCTGGGGCGAGGTGACCTCGTGCACCAGGTGACGGTCGATGTAGAGCAGACCCTCCCCGTCCGCACGGGTACCGGCGTAGTGATCGGCCCAGATCTTGTCGTACAGAGTCGGCACGGTCTGCCCCTGCGCATGCCCGGGAAAACAGGGTGCGCAGTGTAGAGCCGCCGCTTGCAGAAAAAAACCCGGGAGACCACCTGCACATCGGATGACCTCTCCGCAGGCGGCCTTTACGAAGACCGCGGAGGTCCATGGAACCAAGGCTTGAGAATCTTTCGGACAAAGGCCTCCCGCTCAACGAGTGGGTCTGCAGTACAGGAGTGCGGCACGCCAAGCCGGATATTTTTGTTCGACAGCTCTGTGAATTCGACACACCGGCCCCGAAACCAGTTTCGGGGCGTCGCCACCTGCTGCTCCCGACCGGTGGCGACCGTCACAGGTCCGGCTTCAACACCTTCAGTCCGGGATTGCGGTCGGGCAGGGTTCCGATTGCCAGGGACTTTCTTTCGATTTCGGCAACGCGCGGCTTGCCGCCGACGCCGGTGGGCGCCGGGCAGATGCCGTCCGTGCGATAGCGCAATGCGGCCTGCAGGCGGGCTTCACCGGGGTCGGCGAAACCATGGTCGAAGTCGTCCGCCACCGAGCAGCCGGGCACCTCGGTTCCCTCCACGCCGGCGACGTTGGCCGGCGAGAAGCCGTCGGCAAAGTCGCCGAAACCCTTCGCGTTGATGCCGCGGAACTGCACCGTGAAATAGGTGGTTCCACAGTTGGGGGTCGGGTAGAACCCATAGGGCTTGCCGCAGGTGGTGGACCCGACCTGGACGACTTCGACGTCTATGCCGCGCAAGCCGTTGATGACGGATTCGCTGGCGGAGCAGGTGTTCGGCCCGGTCAGCACGAACACCCGCGGCAGGTTCACGCTGGGTAGGTCGCGCCCGCTCGAAACGGTGAACCCCACCGATGTGGTGTGGAACAGCAGGGGGCGCAGGCGCCGGCCTGTCACGGGGTCGAACGCCTGGTGCTTGTCGTTGAACTGCAATTCTTCGAATACCCGGCCCTGCGCGGCGGAAGGGCCGGCGATCATGAAGCCGAGCTGGCTTGCGATATCGAGGTAACCGCCCCTGTTGTAACGGAGATCCAGCACGAGATCCGTGATGCCCCGGCCGGACAGGTCTTCGAAGGCATCGATGAGTTCCCGTTCCGCGGTGGCGATGAAATCGTTGAACAGCAGGTAACCCACAGGCCCGCTATCGGTTTCGAGCACGCTGACGTGCTGTACGGGATCGGCAATCACAACCTCGGCTGTCAGCGTGACCGTACGCGGTTCGGCATCGTCCAGCCCCCGCACCACGAACTCGTGCATCTCGCCTTCCAAGGACGGAAACAGCCCGGCGTTCAAGGTATCGACGTCCGACCCTTCCGCCATGTCGACGCCGTCAATGCTGAGAATGCGAGTTCCCCGGGCCAGCCCCGCCAGGTCGGCGGACGCGCCCGGCTCGGTGTATGCGACGACCGCCTCCCGGGGCGGGCGGCGGCTCAACAGAACGATCTCGACCCCCTATCCGACGGAAGCACCGGTGCTGGACAGCGCTTCCCACACGTCGGTTGGGTAGGTGAAGTGAAAGCGGTCTTTCAGATTGCCGGAAGCCGTTCTTGCCGTGGTTCTCAGTAGTTCGAAATATTCCGGCGTGTCGTACAGCACCGGGTTTCGGTCCACGATCTCGTCAAACCAGAGGTAGGTGTCGTTACTCCACGATCTGAGCCAGTTGTTCTCGTCCACAGTCTCCCCGGGAAGGTCCGGAAACGTCTCACCGGTAAACGGGTCGCGTTGCCGGGGATTGGCGCAGTAGTTCCTGAACCTGTCGGCCGGCTCGAACACGCCTTCGACCCAGCCACCCTCGACGGTGACTGCAAACGTCACCGGTTCGGATTCCGCATTCGCGGCGCCGCTGTCGTCCCGGGCGGTGACAGTGACGTCGACGGTGCCGTTCGCCAGGGCCGTCAGCCTGAGTAATCCACCGGCAAGGGAAATCTCCAGGATGCCTTCGGCGCTGGCGGTCGCTTCGATGCTGTGCGTGTCGCCTTCGTCGTCATCGGTCACGAAGATTTCGATATCCACGGCCTCGCCGGATTCCAGGCGCTGGTCTGCAATCTGGGTAACCGAAGGACGCGCGTTCGCCGCCTCGACCGTGACCGTGAAGGTTACGGCCCGGGATTCGGCGTTGGCGGCGCCGCTGCTGTCGCGCGCGGTCACGGTTATGGTGGCGGTGCCCGCCGCCTGCCCCGACAGCGTGAGCGTGGTGCCGCTTGCGGATACGCCGGCCACGGCCGGGTCGCTGGAAGTGGCCGTGACGCTGTGCGTATCGCCCGGGTTGGCGTCCGTTACCGAAACCTCGATGCGCACCTCGTCGCCAACGGCCAGCGTCCGGTCTTCCAGTGCGCCGACCGCGGGACTGGCATTGCTCGGGGCGGAATCGCCGCCGCCGCCGCAGGCTGAGACCAGAATGACCAGAAGGACTACGGAACCAGCACGAGCCAACGCGCAACGCGGCCAACACACAATGGAATCTCCGATCGAAACTGCAGTCTCCATTTTACCCTCCACGCAGGGTCGCTGACGTTACGAGACGCCTGATTGGAACAGTGATAACCCGTTGGTGTAGTTTGGGCATGAATAGTTCCGGTCCAGGATGCAGGAGTCGGGTGAAGAGTCCCCACCGGCCCTCAGCCCGTTAAGCGGTTGTTCAGGTTCCGGGTATTAGGGTGTACCCAAGCGATGTGCGGGAAGCGGAGGTTTACCGAACATGAATGCCCACGGCGACAACGCAAAAGCACTCCTGCGGGCCAGCGACATTACCGGCACCGGCCCGAACCCCCGCAATGAAATCGCCGCACTGGCTCGCCAGCGTTCCGGGGCGGCGCGCCAGGCGGTTCGCCCATCCTGGGCCGACCTGCCTGTCGTGACGTCCGGCGCTTCGTCCGGAACTCGCGGCGCCTTGCTGTCAGCGGCAATTCTGCTTATCTGCCTAGCGGGCGCCGTATCAGCCGGCAGCGCATGGGCTGAGGTGCCTGAAGCCGCGCCCGTCGAAGCCGTCGAGTTGCTGACCGACGCCGAGCTGGAGACGCTGGTCGCGCCGGTGGCACTGTATCCGGACGATCTGCTGGCCATCGTGCTGCCAGCGTCGACTTTTCCCCTGCAGGTGGTTCTGGCCGCCCGTTTTCTGGAAGCGCGCGAAGCCGACCCCGACCTTGAACCCGACGAAGCGTGGGACGCCTCCATCGTCGCCCTGTTGAACTATCCGGAAGTTCTGGCGCTGCTCGACCGCGAACTGGATTGGACGTGGCAACTGGGCGATGCCGTACTCGTGCAACAGGAGGATGTCATCGCCGCGGTCGCCGATTTCCGTAGCCAAGCTTCCGCGGCCGGCAATCTAGAGAGCGACGACAAGCAGGTGGTATCCGTCAGCGAGGCCGGGGCAATCGAGATCACGCCCGTGGAGCGGGAACTCATCTACGTTCCCTATTACGACCCGGCAGAGGTGGTCACCTACCAGCCCAGGCGCGTCTACTACTACCACCCGCGCCCCTATCCGGTTTACTACTACCCGTATCCGAGCGGTCACTACTTTTCCAGCGGTGCGTTCTGGGGCGTGACTTCGGCATTCAGCATCGGCTGGCACAGCCGCAGCCTGCATTGGCACCACCGCGGATTCCATGACCACCCGTATTTCGGATATTCGTATTACGATCCCTTCTACTACCGGCGGCCGCACGTCTGGCTGACGTTCACCCGCAACGACCGTTCGCGGCGCCACGACCGGCGGCATCACGACGACAACCGGTGGCGTAACGACGACCGGTATCGAGGCTCGCGGCCAGGCCATCGGCCGGATCGACGGAGCGTCGGAAACCAGCCCGCGGGCGGGGCCACCCGCTCACCGTCGGGGCGCGATCAGCCGGCACAACCCCGCGCACCGTCCGGCCGCGGCATCGAGCGAAACGTCGTCGCCATGCCCGGCAAGCGCTCCGGTCACGTGCCGGTCAAAAGAACCACGCAGCCCGGCGCATCTCCACAGCGAAGGACAGACCGAACTCCGGCCCGCACGTCGGGAACCCGGAGAGTCGCCTCCTCGGCGCGGCCGCAAACGCCGAGTCCGCCGACGGGGCAAATTCGCCAACGACCCGTCAAGAACGCCGCATCCAGTCAACCGCCGCGGATCTCACCCCCGATCCGCAGGCCCGCAAGCGTGCAACGCCCTGCCATCTCGACCCGTCCTGCCGCACAGCAGAGCCCGCCGCGCACGTCCCGTCCCGCCACTGTCAGGACGCCCGCGAGGAGTGCCCCGCCAAGGGTGCAACAACGCCAGAGACCACAGGCCTCGTCTGCGGGCGCCAGGGCGGCTCCGTCCGCTCGTGGGACACCGCCGGCCGTGCCGCGAAGCGCGATCACGGCTGCAATCAGGCGCAACGCCGCGAAAGCGGTACCACCTCCCGTGCAGCCGACGAGACCGCGCAACGTAGAGCCTGTTGCGAAGCGGCCGCCGCCAGTAAAGCCTGCCCGTGCCACTCAGCAGAGGCAGGCACGGCAACCGGACCGAAGGCGGCCGAAAAACCTGCAGTAAGGTCAGCCCGGAGGGTCGCTCAGGCCTGGGCGCTCGGCCGGGCGGAAACCCGGGCGTGCCAGCGCCTCACGTTCTCGCAGTCGTCCGGAATGGGAATCCGCGCCGCGGCGACCGCAAAGTCCACTGTACAGAGAGCGGTGATGTCCGCGATCGAGAATGCTTCGCCGGCGACGAAGGGCGAGGCGCCCAGGTCTTCGTCAAGGCGACGATAGAAGCGCTCCACCCTCCCCTTGCCACGCTCGGCCAGCTCCGGAATGGCATCCACAGCACCGCCGCTGCCCGGAAGCCCGCGGGACGAGAAGAGCGGGAAAGAGTTGCGGAACGCATCCGCAGCGCCTTGCAGCCCATCGAATTCCATGTGCCTCTGCCGCGCCTCGACGCGGGCCTTGTCCACCGCTCCCGAGCCCATGAGCGGCGGCTCCGGCTGGGTTTCCTCAAGGTACCGGCAGATGGCAACGCTCTCGTCCAGCACGGTTCCGTCGTCGAGAACCAGGGTGGGAACAAGCCCGCGCGGGTTGACCGCGAGGTACTCATCGCTCAGGTTCTCGCCCTTGATGATGTCCACCTGCTCGGTTTCGCAGGCAATGCCTTTTTCCGCCATGAATATGCGTACCCGTCGAGGATTCGGGGCCAGGTTCGTGTCATAGAGTTTCATCGATTTCTCCGGTCGCTGCTGTCTGCCCAAACGAGCGCGCCCGACGGGACGCTCCCGAGAGACGCATTGCAAGAGTTGAGAAGCTACCTTAACCCGCTTCGGGAAGCGCGCTCAATCGCCGTGCCGGTCCGGTGCCGGGGCATTCCGGCCGTTCGAGGTCTTCACCATTTGTATTGAACGCGAACCGCATAGTTGCGCGGTAGCTCGGGGAGTACGACAACGCCCCCGAACAGGTTGGGAAAATTGGACCTGAAGTATCGTTCGTCCGTCAGGTTCTTGGCCGCTGCGCTGATCAGCCAGTTGCCCTGTTCGTAGACCAGCCCGGCATTGACGAGGGTGTACGCCGGCAGTTTCACCCGCTTGGTAAACCCCGAATGGGTAGAGTCGACGTCCACCAGGCTGACGCTGGCGGCGAGGCCGCGGCCGAAGTCATAGGTGCCCGTCACCGACCAGATGTGTTCGGGGATTCCGGTACGGCGGGCATCCAGCCTTTCAGGAACCAGCACGCCTGCCAGGGCGCCCCCGTAGATGCCGCCCCGCGGAATGCCGGGAACGTCGTCGGCGCCGATAAAGCTGAAGCGCCCTCCCTGGTCCAGGGTATTGAGGTTCACGACCTCGATGTCCGAGTAACCGAAACTCAGCAGCAGCCGGTCGTTGACCAGCCACCGCAGTTCGAACTCCAACCCTTCCGTCTTGGTGGCCTGGTTGGTGACGATCTGCTGGGCGGAGAAATCCACCCGTTCCTGCTCGTAGACCGCCAGCGCAAAATAGAAAAGATCGTCGAAGAGGCTGCCCTTGAGCCCGAATTCAAGCAGCTTGGACTCGTCGAATGCGCGGCCCCCGGCGATGTTGAAGGTTGTCAGGTCCGCGCCCTGCCCTGCAATGACGGTTGCCTGCCTCGATGCGGTGAAGTAGGGACGCAGCCCGAACCCTGTGGCGTAGCTCAGGCTCAGGGTCCAGGATACGCCCTCGACTTCGTCCTCGGCGTCCAGCACCGTGCAGGAGGCATCCAGGCAGAAGTTCCGCGAACTCGGCAACAGCAGTTTCTCCACGGGCTGCCGGCTCTTCATGTCGATGACGTCGTAGCGCGCTCCGGCCACGACATTGAAACCATGCCAGTCGACATCGGCCATGACCGCAAAACCCAGGTCGAGATAGTCGCCGATGAAGTAGTCGGTGTAGTCGGCATCGATCTGCGTCGACAGCAGGCGCCGGTCCAGGGAACTGGCGGGGCGGGTGAGGTCGCGGCGGTCGAAATACTCGTTGGTGTAGTCGTCGCCGTGCTCGAAGTCGGTGAACCGTATCGACGGGGAGACCTGCAGCGCCATGCCCCCCTCGTCCCATTCGAAACGTCTCGACAGGACGAATTTGTCCTCGAACACCCAGGAGTCGTGAAGCTGGGAGAAACCGTAGGCGACCTCGGTGACGACGTCGTACGTCTCGAAGAACATCTGGTTGCGCCATTCCCAACCGTCGTCCGTCTCGAATATGACATCGAAATAGAGGGTTACCACTTCCGAAGTCTGTAAGTCGTCCGGGTCGATCACCACCTGGCTGCCACGGATGCTGGCAGTGCCCGGATTCACCAGTGCCAGGTAACGCGGCTCGCAGCCGAACACCAGGGTGCTGCCGATGCGGCATGAGCCGGGAAAGGGCCCCTCGGGATTAAGCGGAGCCTGGGTACCCGGTGTCAACCCGGCGGCAAACGGACTCAGGTCGGTAAAACCGTCACCGGTGACATCGAATTCCTGGTGGGAAATGTAGCCGTCGCCGTCCGTATCGAGGGGCAGCGGGTCGCCGGTAACATAAGTGCCGTCATCGATCAGTTCCTGCGTGATGCGGTTCCAGCCAGCGTTCTCGGCGCCGTCGAAGTCGTGGTACATGCCGCCGAACTGGATTTCCACCCGGTCGACGTGCAGGTCGAAGGATGCCTGCACTATGGTCTGGTCGGTGGTGAGGCTCCGGTAGTAGCTGTCCGAGTCCTCGAGTTCCGCATACAGGTGATAGCCGAATTCCCGGCCGCCCAGCCTGCCGGGCCCGCTGATCTCGGCGGTGCCGACCCGCCTGTCCCAGGAACCCGCTTCCAGGCCGACCGACCCGGAGACGGTGTCCTGGCCCGCGCCGACGTGCGCCGATTTCGGGTCGAAGTTGATGTATCCGCCGATCTTGGAGGGGCCGTGTATGGGCGATGCGGGGCCGCGGACGATATCCACCCGGTGCGACGCGGCGATCGGCGTCGGGTAGTTGCCCGGGTTGTCGAGGCGGCGAATGCCCCGGAAATAGGTCTCGCCCGGCGTTCCGCGGATATCCAGCGTGCCGGCTACGCCGAAGAACGACTGGGTGAAGCTGCCCGGCGCGAGCGCAATCAACTCGTCGATGTCCCTGATGATGAAACGGCTCATCATCTCTTCGCTGATGGACGAAGCCGAGCGCGGCGTTTCCAGTATCGACTTGTCGAATCCGAAGATCGACCGGACGTCGCTGCCGGGCATGCTGCCGAGATCGGCGGTAACGACGATTTCTTCGATCTCGTGATCGTGCGGATCGCTCTCGTCCGCCGCTGCGCCGGGTCCGGTGAGGATGACAGCCAGCGGCAACACCGCCAACCAGCGGCGAACTCCCCGGCCAGCCGAACGGATGTTCGGTCGGTCGATCAATTGCTCCCCTTCGCCAGGGGCAGACACTGAAACTGAGCTTTCGAAGTCGGTCACCTCGTCTGCAGAAACGCAAGCGGAAGATATGCAGGCGGAAAACAATGGGCAGCACCGCTGCCTCGGCCATGCGGGAATCGACGAAACCGAAAATGCTACGTCAGCGACCGCCGCAGTTCAATTGGAATTGTACGTTCCGGATGCCCCGCTTCGCGCCGCCTCGTGTGAATTCAAGCGCCATGAATTACGCGGTTTGCGACATCCGCAACTTGACGCGGTGCCGAAGCGCCGGCCTGCCAGTGCGGGTGCGCAAAGTAGCGAGATACACCCACCGGCCGGCATCAGGTTCCGAAGAACATCCAGAGCAGCCTGGTGTCCCGGTGCACGACGGTGTGCTGTTCCTGTCCCGGCGGGATGGTGACTATGTCGCCAGTGCCAAGAACCCTGGTCCTGTTCCCGGAAGTCGTGCTGATCTCGCCCTCGAGGATCAACGTGATCTCCCGTTTCGGATGCCGTGACTCGCCTTGATCCGGCATGCGCGAACCGGCTTTCAGGAACCCCGTGCCAATCTCCAGGGTGACTCCGTTCACCACGAATGTCCGCTTCGATTCCAGGCGTTCATCGGCTCCCCGGCGGCCCATCGGAAAAGCCTCCATGGAGTTGTTATTGCTCCAACCGAAACACGCTCGGCGTGCCCACATAGAGCAGTACCACCTCCTTGTCGGTGAGATTCCTGGCGGTGTGGGGGGTGCGGGAGTTGAAGTGGGTGCTGTCGCCTTCACGCAGGGTTTCCTTCAACGACCCCAGTTCGGTGTATAGCTCTCCCTTGAGCACGTAAAGAAAATCTTCTCCCTCGCGCTGGTCCACTGGAAAGACATGCCCGGGCGGAATGATCATCAGCACGGCATCCATCTGCTGAAACTGCATGCCGGCGCTGAGCTGGATGTACTGCACGGGCGATTCGATCTCGATGAAATGCGGAGTGGAACGCCTTCTGACCGGGGCTTCGCCCAGGGGAAGTTCCATGAACGTCGTGACGCTCACGTCCAGCGCCTGGGCCAGGTTCATGAGCGAGACCATCGACGCGCTGGCCTGGTTGCGCTCGACCTGGGAAATGAACGCAGGGGAGAGCCCGGACTTGTCCGCAAGAGCCTGCAGGGTAAGGCCCAGTTCCTGCCGCCTCGCCCTGATGGTCTGGCCGGTGGCGAACCTTGCCCGCCCGCCTCCGGCCTTTTCACGATGCAACATGGCGCTGTCCGGTCGCTTGGAAATTTCAGAAATTGTACGTTAATTCAAAGCCGTAGGAACGCGGCTCGGCGAGGTGTACGAAGCCGCCCAGCACGTATTCGGCAAGATACTTCTCGTCCAGGAGATTCTTCGACCAGGCAATCAGCGACCAGCGCTCGCCTTCCAGGCCCGCTCGGACGTTGACGAGACTGACGGCCTTGCGCGCCGTCGAGTTGTCCGGGTCCCAGAACTGCCTGCCCCGCCGCTCGTAGTCTCCTCGCACCAGGACGTTCAGGGTTCCCGCCACGGGAGCACGATATTGAAAGCCCAGGTTGATGGTGTCGCGCGGCACGTAGGGGGCCTTGTTGCCCTCGTAAGCCGGTTGCACGTTGTACTCATCGATCTCGCTGTCGGTAAACCCGTAGGCTGCGTAAATTTCAAGGCCGTCGGCCACGGCTGCGGAGAATTCGACCTCGCCGCCGACCAGGTCGACCCGGTCGATGCCGGCGAGCACCTGGGAACTGGTCGGCGCGAAAAACAGGAAATACTGCTGTCCGTCCACGTCGGTGGTGAACAGCGAGACATTGACATTGGCAAGGCCGTCCAGCATCCGCCCCTTGAAGCCGATCTCGAACGCCCGCGTCTCCTCCTGCCCCACCACGTCGAACACGCCGTTGACGCCCGCCGCAACGGCGGCGGCCGCGGTGCCGGACTGGTTGAACTGGCCGCTGCGGAAGCCTTCGCTGTAGGAGGCGAACAGGTTGGCGCTCTCGGAGAGGCTATAGCGCAGCGTGACTTTCGGCTGCAGCTTGTCGAAGGTCTCCTTGCGCCGCTCGTTCGGGGCGCCTCCGGTGTGGAAGGACGACGTGGTCTGAATGCGCTCGTCCTTGTCGTAGCGGAAGGCGACGGAAGCTTCGAAGCTGTCGGTAACGTCGTAGTTCAGTTGCCCGAATACCGCGAACGCGGTGTTGTCGTTGTCGTCGGCAAGGAAAGAAAACGTGGCCGGCTGCCCCGCCCCGGTTGGACGGCGCTCCACGCGGACAATGCCGCTGCCGTCATCGTCGATGACGGGCGAGGAAATGAAACGGTCGGTTCCCACGTAGTAGGCGCCGAATAGCCAGCGCAGGGGCTGTTCGTCCCGGGAAGTCAGGCGCAACTCCTGGCTGAAGGCATCGACGTCCCAATACTGCTGCGCGATGCCGTCGAACGGAATTCCGGGGCCGAACGGGTACTGCGTCAGGCTTTCGCTGTAGGGTGCCTGGTCGGAACCGTACCACTCCTCGAGCCGGTTGAAGGACGTGATGGAAGTCGCCGTTCCCCAGGAGGCTTCGTGCTCCAGTTTCCACGCCGCTTCCAGGACATCGCGGTCGTTTCTGCCCCGGTTGTTCTGCTCGTAGATCAAGTCGGTGTTGTTGGCATCCCCCGCCGCGAAGGTGAAGGCATCGAGTTCGTAATCGAACGCCTGCCAGTTGTAGTTGAGCGAACCGCCCTTCGTGTTGGCTGCATACAGCCTGAAGTCCGTGGTCCACGCCTCGCTCATCAGCCAGTCAAGACGCAACTGGATGCTCTTGTCCTTGAGGGGGTCGACATGGCCGCCCAGGTAGACGTTTTCGAGATACCCGTCGCGGTCCACCCAGCCTGCGGCGATGCGATACCAGGCTTTGCCCACGGCCAGCGGGCCGGCGAAGGACGCCCGGCCTTCGAACCGCTCACCGTTGCCGGCGCCCACCTGTACGCGCCCGGAGAATTCGTCACTGGGACCCCTGGTCGTTATGTTGATGGCGCCGCCAATGGCGTTGCGGCCGTAAAGGGCGCCCTGAGGTCCCTTGAGCACCTCGATCTGCTCCATGTCGAGTAGCGCCTGGTTGAACTGGTTCGGGCTTGTCTGCAGCATGCCGTCCACCGCGACCGCGACCGGGGGCTCGTTGTTGCGGACCTGGGTGATGCCCCGGATGGTCAGGAAGGTCGTACCCGCATTCTGCGCCTCCACCAGTGTCACGTTGGGAACCAGGGACAGATAGTCGTTGGGACGCCTGATACCGGCATCCTCGATGTCCTGGCGCGAGAATGCATTCACGGTGACGGGAACTTCCGCCAGGCTTTCGTTGCGCAAACGGGCGGTTACGATGATTTCTTCCACCGGGCCGGCAGCCCGCGTTTCGGTATCGGCGGCTGTGAAGGGTGAGATGCTGAAGCCTGTCAAGACCAGAACTCCCACCGGCAACCGGTGTCCAAACAGGTACCACATGTGCCTCTCCTGGCGGTTTTGGATGTCTACAATCTGTATAGCAAAAATATTTTCTATTATCAAATATTTTGATATAGTCGTAATCAGTAGTGATGTTGCAGACTGGAATCAAGGCAACCGATCTGGCTCCGAGGCAGGAGTACGGCCCTTGAGAAGATAAAGACCGCCCGGAGCCGCGTGATGGCCCGATACCGTGTTTCCGCTGACATCGGCGGAACGTTTACGGACCTTGTGATTGACCCCTCGGAGGGTCCCGTCTTCGTCGGCAAGGTGCCGACCACGCCCCAGGACCCGGCCCACGGCGTCGTCGCCGCTCTCGGCGCCCTCTTGAGCGATCCTTCCGGCGTCGAGTTCTTTGTCCACGGAACAACCGTCGGGTTGAACGCGTTTCTGGAACGCAAGGGCGAACGAGTGCTGCTGCTAGCCACTGCCGGCCATCGCGACGGTTACACCATCGCGCGGGGCAATCGCCGCTCGCTCTACGAATTGCGCTACCGCAAGCCGCAACTGCTCGTGCCCCGCCGGGATGTCCATGAAATCCGCGGGCGCCTCGCGTGGAACGGCGAGGTCATCGAGCCGCTATGTGCAACGGACTTCGATCCTGTCGTGAAAAAGGCGAAGGCCGAAGGCATCAACGCCGTCGCCGTCTGCTTCCTGCACGCCTTCGCCTATCCGGAGCACGAACTGGAAGCCCGGGAAATCCTCCACGCGGCGCTGCCCGGAATCTCCGTATCCCTGTCCCACGAGGTGGCCCGCGAATGGCGCGAATACGAACGCGCATCATCGGCGGTAATGAACGCCTACATCGCGCCAGTCGTCCAGCGTTATCTCGGCAGTCTCGAAGTCAAGCTCGCCGCCGGAGGCGTGAATGCGCCGCTTCACGTCATGCAGTCCAACGGCGGCGTGATATCCGCGGCAACCGCACGCCGGAATCCGGTGTTCACCCTGCTTTCGGGCCCGGTCGGGGGAACCATAGCCGGAACCGCCCTGGCGAAGCGCACGGGTCTCGGCAACCTGTTGTGCATCGACATGGGGGGAACATCGTTCGACCTCAGCCTCGTGATCGATGGCCGGGCAAACACGGCCCGGGAATCGGAACTCGACGGTCTGCCCCTGCTGATGTCTTCCGTCGACATCCGCACCATCGGCACCGGCGGCGGGTCCGTCGCCTGGCTGGAGGACGGCGCCGTGCGGGCCGGGCCGCACAGTGCCGGCTCGATTCCGGGGCCCGCCTGCTACGGCCACGGCGGCACG
>JAPOON010000244.1 GCA_026713405.1 Gammaproteobacteria bacterium | reverse complement strand
GCGGTGGGGGACGTCGGCGGCGCCGTGGTCAACCTGAGCGTCATCGGCCGCCGGATGCGCAAGCTGTCGCAGATCACCGGCGCGCTCACCGCCATTGAATACCTGGAACACCGCTATCCGTCGCCGTGGACCCGACTCATCGCCGCCGGCCTCGCCGTGTTCCTGCTCTCGTCCTACGTCGTCGCCCAGTTCATCGCCGGCGGCAAGGGCATGGAACTGATCACCGGCCTGCCCTATTCCGTGGCCCTGCTGATCGCCCTGGCCATCATCATCGTCTACACCTTCCTCGGCGGCTATCTCGCCGTCGCCTACACGGACTTCTTCCAGAGCCTGATCATGCTGATCGGCGTTCTCTGGATTCTGGCGGCGACCATTGCCCATTTCGGCGGCTTTGCCGCCGGCAACGCCGCGGTGGGCGATATCAATCCCACTCTGCTTTCGGTCTGGGGCCGGGACCTCGCCTTCGAGGGACAGTGGGGCGTGGTAATGGGCGCGGTCCTGATCTTCTCCATCGGTTACATGGGCTGGCCGCACGTGGTGACCCGGCACATGGCCATGGCTCGACCGGAAACGTCCCGGTCGGCCGGCGCCTGGGCCACGGGCTGGAACCTGCTGTTCGTCCCGACACCCTACCTCGCGGGCATCCTGGCCATCGCCGTGCTGCCGCAACTCGCCGACCCGGAATTGGCGATCTTCAACCTGGCCGGGGAACTGTTGCCGGCAGCAGTGACCGGCCTGCTCATGGCGGCAATCATGGCAGCCATCATGTCCACCGCCGACTCGCTGCTGCTGCAGACCGGCTCCATCGCTTCCCGGGATCTCTACCAGCGTTTCATCCGCCGCGATGCAAGCAACCGGGAGATGGTATTGGTCTCCCGCGCCCTGGTACTGGCCATCGGCGCCGCGGGCTACGCCGTCGCCGTCATCGAGCCGCCCACGGTTTTCACCATCGTCATTTTCGCGACCTCGGTACTCGGCAGCGCCTTCGCACCGGCGTTCATCTGCGCCGTGTGGTGGAAGCGGGCAAACACACCCGGCGCCATCGCCTCCATGCTGGCCGGCGCGGGGACCTGCCTCGCCTGGGAGTTCGCCGACCTGGCCACCGTGACCACTTTGCATTCGATGTTTGCCGGCATCTGCGCCTCCACGGCCGCCATCGTCATCGTCAGCCTGGCAACGCGCAACATGGCCCCGGTTCCCGCGCACGTCAGCGAGGCGATCCGGGAAGCGGCCGCACTGGGCCCCTTGCCACGTAGCGCGGGAGGCAGCACGACCCTTGCGCTGAGCCCGGAGGCAGCCGAAATAACCCGGGAACTCGACGCCCGGGGGCGGGAGCTCCCATGAACGGTAAACGGTTCCCCGCCATTCATGGCCACGTAAAGCCCGAGGAGACGGGCGCCCGGATCGCCAGGGCCGGGGTATCGTTCCAAATTCAGGACTGCCGGCGCATCTACTACCCCTACGACTGGTACCTGTTCCGCTACCGGGTTAAAACCTGGCTGGGCGCGACAACCACCATGGTCTCCTGCCTCGTGGATGCCCGAACCCGCGTCTGCGCGACCGCCGACCCGTTCCGCCTGGAGAATTGCACGGCCGGCGACGCCTGGCTGCTGGACCGCTGCGAGAACCGCGACTCAACCCGGGATCTGGCCAGACGGTACGCCGACCACGCCATTCGACACAAGAACAAAGCCCTGGTGCTGCCTCGAGTCAACATCGTTGAAAGCCGGGCGATCTACAAACCGTTCTGGGTCGCGAACTGCATCCTGGACGGCACCGCCACGCAAACGATGCTGATTGACGGCGTGACCGGCGACTATTGCGCCATTCTCGATGGGCAGTCGCGGCAGGCTCTACAAGAGAGCGGTGCGGGCCTTCCGACTGCAGCGGCGGAGAACCCTTCCTGAATCGCCAGTCTGCAGCGCCTTCGCCACGTTATTCTCGAGCAGCGTCGAAACCGGCAGGCCCCGAAAGCGCGTTGGGGAACTTTCGATGTACTACACGGCCAAACCGAAGTGTTCGTCAAGTCGCAATTCTGCAAACACAGGTACCAGGACAGGAGGGACCGCATCATGGACGTGGTAGCAACTGCAGCGGAGGCGGCCGCCCGAGTAGACCAGGGCGCGGGACCTCGTTGGACAGCCGGCACATTTCACGGGAAACGGGTGGTGCAATCACCACATGGGTCGACAGACCCCCGCGGAGCGGCAGCCAGACGGTCCGGTGACGGCACCGGATCGGCGTGGCAGCATGGTCTTCGCGCGAAGGTGACGAGGGTCATTCGCGCCGCATGCTGCCTCTCGGGCGCTTCGGACGGGCCTCCTCGCGCGCAGTTCGTGCGATCGCATGGACGCCGGGACGAACCGCTACCGCCGGTGGCAACAGCCCGATTGTCGAGTTCGCCGCCGCTGAAACCCCAAGAGTCAGTGCCGGGGCTGGAATCACCGCAGGCCGAGCGGCCCGGCCCGGCGAGCGTTGCCGTGGCAAAGCCTTCCGCTGACGCACCGGGCCGTACCGAAACGGATGCCGGGGCATCCGTAAACATCGATGACAATCCGAAAATTTCGACAATATACACATCACTGGCTTTGAGCGAGTTGCAGACCGCTGGATGCGACAACCCGGCAGAGGTGTTGTTGAAGCTGTACAGGGAGCAGGTCGCGGGCCCCACCGAGTTCGACAAGGAAGTGTATCGGGCGGAAGCCAACTACGTGGAGCAAATGCAAATTGGCGCCTTCGTGAAGGCCGCACAGGAACTCGCCGGTGAGGATGACCGCCAGTTTCGGCAGTTGTACGCCTTGGCGCCCAACGAGTTCGAGCGGACGTTCCACGGCGGTAAAAGGTACAAGGAGTTGTTGGCCGAAATCCCTCCGTTCCCCGCGCCATCGTTGGAGGCATACCTGCAGGGTTTCCAACGGCTGGACGACAGCGTCCACCACAGGGTGTATACGAGAGCCAAGGCGCTCGCCAGTTCGAATCAATGAGCCCAACCGCGGTTGCATGGCGACATCGCCCAGAGGCCCGGCGAGGTCGTCCAGGCGGAGTTTCGACTGGCCAGCCAATCCGGGGCTCAAGCCGGTGGTAGGGGACGGGCTTGGCCTTCAGGCCCCACAACCCACCGCCCGCACCCAGTCAATCGCGCATTTTCATCACGGCAAACTGTTCGCGATCCCGCGAGCCCTGGGCCGAGCGGTCGAGTGCCGAAACCGCGAACATGGTGCCGAAGGCGGCAATCACCGAGTAGAGGGCCGGGAACGGTTCCGGAAAGATCGCCTTTTCGTATCCGAGCACACCGACCCACACGGCGGGGCCGAGCAACATGAGCACGATTGCGGTGACCAGCCCCACAACCCCGCCGGCCAGGGCGCCGCGGGTAGTGAATCCGCGCCAGTACATGCTGAGCAGCAGCAGCGGGAAGTTGGTGGATGCGCCGATGGCCATGGTCAGAGACACCAGGTAGGCGATGTTCTGCTTTTCGAACAGTATCCCCAGGATCGCAACGACCACGCCGAGACCCACGGCGGCCCAGCGCGATACGCGAATCTGCATGTGCTCGCTCGCTTTGCCCCGTTTCATGGCATTGGCATAAAGATCGTGCGAAATGGCCGACACCGACGCGATCGTCAGGCCCGCCACCACGGCCAGGATGGTGGCGAAGGCAACGGCCGCCATGATGCCGAAATAGATGTCCCCGCCAACCGCATGGGCGAGATGCACGCTCACCATGTTGACCCCGCCGGCCACCTGGCCCGCCGCATCCACATACGGCGCGTTGTCCTTCACCAGCGCCACCGCCGCAACGCCGATGACGAAGAATATGAGCAAGTTCACGAACGCCACGGCGCCAAGCGCCACCCCGGCGGAGAGTCGGGCCGCGGCCGCATCGGGCACCGTGAAGAAACGCATCAGGAGATGCGGCGAACCGGCGAGGCCGAAGCAGAGGCTGACGCCAAGCGAGATCGACGAAAGCGCGGTCAGGCCCATGCCGCCCGCCCGGGTGAGAAACGCGCCCGCTTCGTGTTTGGCGGCGGCGGTTGCATAGAGCGTGGTGAAATCGAAATCGAAGCGGATCAGCGCCAGCAGCGCCAGGACGGCGATGCCGATCAGCAACATCACCGCCTTGGTGATCTGCACCCAGGTGGTGGCCAGCATGCCGCCCACCGCCACGTACAGCACCATCAGCCCGGTGACGATGAGCACTGCCCACTGGTAGCGGATGCCGAACAGGATCTCGATCAGCGCCCCGGCGCCCACCACCTGCACCATCAGGTACATGATGGAGAACGCCAGTGCCGTGATGGCCGCCAGTATCCGCATCGGCCGCTCCTTCAGGCGGGCGCAGACGATGTCCGTGAAGGTGTACGTGCCCAGTTCCTTGAGCTTGTCGGTCATCAGGAAAATCAGAATGGCGAAGGCGGCCAGCGGCGCGCCCATGTAGATCACCGAATCGAAGCCGGCGGTGTAGATCAGGGCCGAGATGCCGAGCAGGGTTGCCGCCGACATGAAGTCCCCGGCGATCGCCAACCCGTTCTGGAATCCGCCGATGCGCCTTCCGGCCACGTAGTAGTCCGCCGCGGTTTCCGTGCGCCGGGCCGCGGCGACGGTGATGCCCACCGTGACGAGAATGATCGACAGGAACAGCGAGACAGCGATCATGCGTTTTCCATCAAGCGGTGGAGCGCCGTGGCGTCGCGCCCGCGGCACGATTCGCTGGCTTTGCCATTAGCCGAGCCGGCGTTGCTTCAAGTAGAGGAAGGCGAGCCCCGGCGCCACCAGGTGCAGGATCAGGAAGATCAGCGCGCCCAGGTTGAATCCACCCTGAACGGGTATGGCCAGGATATCCGGAAACAGGGGAATGCCCACCACCAGCAGGGCAAACAGCAGCAGGACGATCGCAGCGTAAAGCCAGCCTTGACGCATCGGGTTGACCAACCCTGGACAAACTGCTCGCGAATATGCCACAGCGCAACCCCGATTTCAGGCTGGCCCGGCGGGAACAAACGGGCCCGTCAGCGCGGCGCATTTTCTCGCTGCCGGCCGCGCAGGCGCCTCAGCCCATGCCGCCCGCGGCGGGGTCGTATCCGTCCCTGACGCCCTTCATCCTGAGGCACGTTACAATCCGCGCCAATCAACAGCAACGAGGTCGCCATGGAACTTGAGGGCAAGCGGATCATCGTCACCGGATCGGCGCGCGGCATGGGTGCAGGCACCCTTCG
>JAPOON010000243.1 GCA_026713405.1 Gammaproteobacteria bacterium | reverse complement strand
TCGATGAGCGGCTCGACCGCCTCACAGGGGGCTGGCGGGAGGGGCTCGTCGAGCAGGGCGCCCAGGAACCACTCGACGAAGATGCCGAGTTCGTCGCGGAAGCGGGCTTCCAGGTAGGGAGGGATGTCGGGCGCATCGGTGCGCTGCAGTGCCACGAGATTGTCTATGGCAACCGCGAGGGCCGAGTCCTGCATAGGGGTGCCGTAGACATCTTCGAGGTGCCGGTCTCCCAGGTCGCTGAGCAGGAAAAATCCCTTGTCCATGTCCGACGCGACGATGGACGGTACCGGCAGCCCCTGCCCGGCGAGGAGTTTCTGCACGGCGACGAACGCATCGTTGCGTTCCAGTTCCGGCGGTGAATCCATGACGACGAGGCTCTCCGGCCCCTGTTGGGAGGCGTTCAGCCGTACCCGGTAGAAGCGCCGGTTGCTCGCTTCCACAAGCAGCGGTTCGATTGCGGAAAGGGATGCGTCCAGGCTGGATTCGACCCATTGAGAGAGCGTGGGATGCATGGCCGGATGGTATCATCGCGGCCGTGCCTGCCGACTGTCCCGGGCTGCTGGTTTCTGGAAGCCGTTCGTTTCGCCGCGCGGCAATGGCAGTCGTTTGCTGTATCCAAATTGTTGGAGTCGAACCTCCCGTGTGCCGGACCGCCGGAGTGCCCGGTTGTTGAAGTTGAAGATCTGGGGGCGGCGTACTGCGCCCGGGGTGGGCGTAATCTGCCTGGTGTTGCTGCCAGGCCTGCCCTTTGCTGGGGAAGACGATGTTTCGCGGACCGGGGATGAACGGCCGCGGGAACTGAGCGCGCGCCTGCAGACCGTTGCTGCGTGGAGCGCCGAGCGGTCGCCGGCCGCGGCCTACTGGGTGGACCGCGACGACCTCACCGAGGCGGAGCAGCGCGGCCTGCCGACGCATTGCAGCGGCCGCTACCTGCTGCCGCCGTTGCCCTATCCGGATGATATCGACGACGACGCCATGCCCATCGAAGGGGAAGCGGATGCCGTCGACTACGAGGCGGAGGCAGACATCACCATGGAAGGCGATGTCATCCTCACCCAGGGCAACCGCACCATCCGCGCGGACCGCGCCGTACTTGGCCAGGAAAGCCGTGAGGGGCTGCTGGAAGGTGGCGTGGTCATCCGCGAACCAGACCTGGTGATGCAGGGCGTTGGCGCGGAAGTCGACCTCGACCGGGAGACGGCGGTGGTCCACGATGCTCAATTCCTGTTGCCCACGCCGGAACTGCGCGGCAAGGCAGAGTCGGTGACGCGGGACGAGGCGGGCAACGTCGTCCTGAAACGCCAGGTGTTCACCCGCTGCGAACCGGGCAACGACAGCTGGCAGATCACGGCCCGGCACGTGAACCTGCCCGAGAAGGCGGTGTTCGGCACGGCCCGGCATGCCGTGATCCGCATGAAGGGCGTGCCGGTGCTGTATACCCCCTACATCAAGTTTCCGGTCACCGGCGACCGCCAGTCCGGCTTTCTCTTTCCCAACTTCCAGTACTCCGGCGAGGATGGCCTGGACCTGTCGGTGCCTTACTACCTGAATCTCGCGCCGAACCAGGATGCAACGCTCGTCCCCAGAATCGTCACGAAGCGGGGCTATGGCCTGGAGGGCGAATACCGGCACCTGTCGCGGTGGGAGGAAACGACCCTGTCCGGCGCCTTTCTCCCCAGCGACGACCTCTACAACGGCATTCTCGAGCGGGATGACTGGGAACGCCTGCAGACCGCGGGGGCCGACGTGCCGTCTACGTTCGACCCGGCCGACCGCTGGCTGGTCAACGTCGACCACCGCGGACGGATTGGCCGGTTCGCGTCCAGCATCGATTTCTCGGAAACCAGCGACCGGGACTATTTCAGGGACCTGGGCTCGGGCCTCGGTGAATCGAGCCGCATCGCGCTGAACCAGTGGGGGCAGATCACCTACCGCACAGGCGGGCTGCTGATGCGTCTGTGGGGGCAGGCCTTCCAGCGCCTGGACGAGATCGAGCGCAATGAGTACAGGCGGCTGCCGGAACTGGAGATCCTGTACACGGGGCAGGGCCTCGGCCCCCTCGAATACGGAGTCTGGGCGACCGGTTCTTCATTCGACCGGAACACGGAGGGGATGCGCGGCATCAACGCGCTGACCGGCGAGCGCCTGCACCTCGAACCGCGCCTGACGCTGCCCCTGCGCTGGCCGTTCGGTTTCTTCAAGGCGAGCGCGGCCTACCGGTACACGGAATACCACCTGAAATCCGCTGCCGGGCCGCTGGACGACGACAGCCCCAACCGGGGCATGGCCACCGGCTCCGTGGACGGCGGGCTGATATTCGAGCGCGACCTGGACTGGTTCGGCGCGCCGCTGGTCCAGACACTGGAGCCGCGCGTCTACTATCTTTACCAGGAATACGAAGGCCAGGAAGGCCTGCCGCTGTTCGACGCCAAGGCACTCACGGCAGGCTACCTGCAGCTGTTCCGCGAGAACCGTTTTTCCGGTCTCGACCGCATCGGCGACGCCAACCGGCTGTCGGCGGGCGTGACTACCCGTTTTTTCGGCCGCGACAGCGGCCGCGAATACCTGCGGGCAAGCATCGGGCAGATCCTGCACTTCTCCGACCGGCGCGTGGTCCTGCGAGGAAGACAGCAGCCGGACGACCGCCACGATACTTCCGCTATCGCCGGCGAAATTGCCGGCCGGATTGCCGGGCGCTGGAAACTGGCGGGCAGCCTGGTATGGGATCCCAACGACAACCAGATCGACGAGGCATCCGGCATGTTGCAGTACCAGGTCGACGGCCGCAGGGTGATCAACTTGGGATACCGCAACCGGCTGCTGCAGGATATCGACCAGACCGACATATCGTTCTACTGGCCGGTTTCCGCCCGTTACGCCCTGTACGGCCGCTGGAATCACGACCTGGTCAGCGGGCGAATGATTGAGGGCATCGCCGGAATCGAGTACAACGACTGCTGCTGGCGCATCAGGCTCCTGTGGCGGCGCTTTCTGGACCAGCCCGCGGCCCGCAGCTTCGAGAACGTCGATGCGGACGAGGGTGTTTTCCTGCAGATCGCGCTGAAGGGCCTGGCGGGATTCGGCGGCCGCATGGATACGGTGCTTGAGCGCGGCATCCGCGGCTACCGGGGGCCGTGACGGAACGCAGCGGCAGGCCATGCAGCGGAAATGCCGGCCGTTGGCACCGCGCCTGTGGGTTTGAGGCCTGTCGGGCCCGGCCCCGGACACTGAGTTACCTGAGGAAGGCGACCATGACGCAAGACGGAAGAAACGTATCGGCACTATCAGGGCCCGGCCGCGGGTCATCGATCCGGGCACTGGCGGCGCTTGCGCTGTGCATCGCTGTTGCCGGAGGCGCCGGGGCCCAATACGAGGAACTCGACACCATCGTCGCCATCGTCGACGACGACGTGGTGCTGGCATCGGAACTGCTGAGCCGCCTTGACACGGTACAGGACCAGATCGTGCGCCAGGGCATGGAGGCGCCGCCCCGGGACGTGCTGCTGAGCCAGCTCATGGAGCGGCTGATACTGGAGAACATCCAGGTGCAGCAGGCGATGCGCCGTGGCGTGGAGATCGACGACGAAACCCTCACCCGCGCGGTGCTGGGTTTCGCCGAGCAGAACGAGATGTCGCTGGAGGAGTTTCAGCAGGCGCTGATCGAAGACGGCATGGGCTACCGGGAGTTCCGGGAAGACATCCGCCGGGAGATGCTCATCCAGCGCCTGCAGCGCAACATGGTGAACCGCCGCATCACCATCAGCGAACAGGACGTGGAGGACCTGCTCGACTCCCCCTATTACCAGCAGTTGCTTTCCGACGAGTACCGGATCGGCCACATTCTGCTTGAGGTGGAGGAAGGCGCGAACGAGGCCACGGTGACCGCGGCCCTGGAGGAAGCGCAGAAAATCGTCGCCGACCTGCGGCGCGGCGCCGACTTCAAGGAAACCGCAATCGCCAGATCCGCGGGCGCCCGGGCGCTCGAAGGCGGCGACCTGGGCTTTCGCCGGGCGGGCGAGTTGCCGAGCCTGTTTGCGGATCAGGTGCTCGCGCTCGCGGTCGGGGATACCGCCGAGCCGATCCTGAGCCCCAGCGGCTTGCACATCGTGCAACTGCTCGAACGTCGCGGCGCCGGCGTGCAGACGGCCGACCAGACCCTGGCGCGCCACATCCTTGTCCAGCCGTCGGCCATCCGCCCGCCGGAGGAAGCCGAGGCGCTGGTCCGGGACATCCGTGAGCGGCTCGCGGACGGCGCGGATTTCTGCGGGTTGGCGGCGGAACACTCCGAAGACCCGGGCAGCGCGCTGAACTGCGGCGACCTGGGCTGGAGCACCGGAGAGCAGTTCGTCGAGGCGTTCGTCGAGGCGATGAACGCCACCCCGACCGGTGAACTGTCCGAACCGTTCGAGTCGGCCTATGGCTGGCACGTGATCGAAGTGCTCGACCGCCGCACCCAGGACATGGGCGAGGAGGCACGGCGCAACATGGCCATCCAGCTCCTTCACCAGCGGCGCTTCGATGAAGAGCTGCAGAAGTGGCTGAAGGAGATCCGCGACGAGGCCTTCGTTGAGATCAGGCTCCCTGGCGCCTAGAGCCGGCGATTGCGGGAAGCCGACAACACAGACGTCCGCGTGACGCGTGTCCGGCGGGCAGGCGCTGTACGGAAGCGCCTGCTTCCGATTCGCGGCGTCGAGACGTTTTCTGACGCCCGGAGTTGAACGTGCTGGCGATCACACCCGGAGAGCCCGCCGGGGTCGGCCCCGAGCTGCTCATCGCGCTTGTTCAACGGGAACACCCCTCCAACTGGGTTGCCGTCGGCGACCCCGACATGCTGCGCCAACGGGCCAGGTTGCTCGGTTTACCGCTGAAAATCTGCCCGTCGGCCACAGGGCGGGCGGGAGAATTGCACGTTGCGCCGGTGCCGCTGGCGCGCAAAGCCGTTGCCGGACAGTTGAATCCGGCCAATTCCGAAAGCGTTCTCGAGAGCCTGCGCATTGCCGCCGAGGGCTGCCTGACCGGACGGTTTGCCGGCATGGTGACCGGCCCGGTCCAGAAATCCACCATCAGCGAAGCCGGCTTCGAGTTCTCCGGCCACACGGAATTCCTGCGCGATGCGAGCGGCGCCGCCGATGTGCTGATGCTGCTGGTGGCGGGGCGATTGCGCGTTGCGCTTGCCACGACGCACCTGCCGCTCAGGGAAGTTCCCGGCGCGCTGACGGCTCAACGTCTCGAATCGAAACTCGGGTTGCTGACGAGCGGGCTGCAAGACCGGTTCGGGCTTGCGGAACCCTGCATCCTGGTCACGGGGCTCAATCCGCACGCGGGGGAAGCGGGGCACCTCGGGCGCGAGGAGATCGAGGTGATCGAACCCGTGTGCGAGCGATTTCGCCGGGCGGGCGCCAATGTGGTGGGGCCGCTGCCCGCCGACACGACCTTCACGCCCCGCCGGCTCGAGGGGGCCGATGCGGTCCTGGCCATGTACCACGACCAGGGCTTGCCGGTACTCAAGCATGCCGGGTTCGGCACCGCCGTGAACGTCACCCTGGGCCTGCCCTTCGTGCGCACATCCGTGGACCATGGAACGGCACTGGACATCGCCGGCACCGGCGCCGCGGAAACCGGCAGCCTGGCCGCCGCCCTGTCACTGGCGGAGGAAATGACCCGGCTGACCGGGGCACCGGCAGTCCCGGGAGTCGAAGCGCAGCCCGGCGTGGCGCCGGAGCGCGCGGAACCGTGAGAGCACGCAAGCGTTTCGGCCAGCACTTTCTGACCGATGCCTCCGTCCTGGCGCGGACGCTCGATTGCATCGCCCCGCGGCCGGCCGCCCGCCCGCCGGCAATCGCGGCGCGGCGCCGCGGCCCTTCCCAACCGCCACACCTC
>JAPOON010000242.1 GCA_026713405.1 Gammaproteobacteria bacterium | reverse complement strand
TCGGCGAGTCTCCCGGGCATGGCGTGGACATCGACGAGGAGCTTGCCGCGAAATTCCCGTACGAGAAGGCCTACCTGCCGGTCAACCGGCTTCGGGACGGCACGATGTGGAACTGGTAGCCCGGTCAGCACCGCTGCCCGGCCCATCGCCAATTCAGTCGGCTTCGTTGATCAGGGGTAGTTCGAATTCAAACCGCGAGCCGGCGCCGACCTTGCTGGACACGCTGATTCTGCTGTCATGCAGTTCCAGAATCTGCTTGGCGATGGCCAGCCCCAGACCAGCGGAGTCGGATGTCGCCTCGTCGTCGTCGGATGCCCTGTAGAAGCGGTCGAATACGCGAGGCAGACGATCCTCGGGGATTCCGGGCCCGCTGTCCGATACGGCAACGGAGATCGAGTCGATGCCCTGCACCACGGAAATCGTGACCTTGCCCGACTCCGGCGTGAATCGAATGGCGTTGCTGATCAGGTTTTCGAGTACTCGCTGAATCTGTGCGATGTTGCCCACTGTAAACGCCGGTTTCGAGCCGATGTCGAACTCGAGGCGGATTTTCTTTTGTCGGCCTGCAGTTTGAATTCGATTCCTGTGTCCATCACCAGTTCGGACAGGGAAAATCGCTCCCGTTGCTTGGATAATTCGATATCGTCCAGCATCGCCAGGGTGAACAGTTCATTGAGCAGGGCGCCGAGGCGGACCGTGTGCTTGTGTGCAATCGCCAGGTAGTGGCGTTGTACCGTGGGGGAAAGGTCTGTTTTGAAAAGCGGTGTTTCGAGATATCCCCTTACGGCCGACAGCGCGGAGCGGATGTCGTGCAGAACGTTTGCAATGAACTCCCTGCGCAGTCGATTTTCACACTCCAGTCTTTCGATCTGTTGCGCGTGCTTTTCGCAGGACTCCTGCGGGGGTTCAACCGCGATTGGGTGGTCCTTGTCTGCCATGAAACTGACGCTACGCGGTATCTGCGGGCTGTCGCAGTCTTTTCTGCCGGCCCGGCCCGGAACACATTCGGGGCGTTTCAAGCGACGGGCCCATCGGTTGCCTGCGTTCGCCCAGCCGCACTCCAATGAAGGGCCAGCGGGTGGCGTTGAAAAGCCGGCCAGCGACGGGTTTCATGGGTGGGCCGTTTGCGCCTGGGCGAATTTGTAGCCGACGCCCCAGACGGTGATGATGAACTCCGGGTCGGAAGGCTCACGCTCTATCTTCGCGCGCAGCCGGTTGATGTGCGAATTCACGGTGTGCTCGTAGCCTTCATGACCGTAACCCCATACGCTGTTCAGCAGGTCGTCCCGCTTGAACACCCGGCCCGGGTAGCGGGCGAAATGTTCGAGCAGATCAAACTCCCGAACCGTCAGTTCGACCGGCTGACCGTTCTTGAGAACTTCCCGACGGGTTGGGTCAATGGTGAGTGCGCCGGCCGTAATCTGGCCCGCTGAACGTTCGTAGGCAGGGGCGCTCTCGCGCAGGCTCTTTACCCGGCGAATAATCGCCCGGACACGTGCAGCCAGTTCCAGAACGCTGAAGGGTTTCGGCAAATAGTCGTCGGCGCCGGTTTCCAGACCGAGCACGCGCTCGCATTCCGATGCTTTGGACGTCAGCATCATGATCGGCTGGTAATTTCGTGCCCGTCTTACTGCCCGGCAGATTGCCAATCCATCGGGTCCGGGCAAGCAGAGGTCGAGAATAATCAATGTCCAGTTCATTGTGGTCGCCATATGCATGCCCTGGTGACCGTCATGGGCAACCACGACCTCGTCACAGAGGTCGGTGACGTGTGATGCCACAAGTTCCGCGACATCCCGTTCGTCCTCGACCAGCAGAATACGGTTCCGGTTCATCTCCGCTCTACGGCCAGCGCAGTTTCGTGAGGTGCGAGCATCGCACCTTCATGTCGTTGGACAGGCGAATGCTGGAAAATATCCCAATGGCAGGTCGCGCTGACGGCGAGGCGCGATTGCCGGTGGTAACGGGGGGGCGCTGCGGGACGGGCGTCGTTGCTGCGGAAGCCGCTGCCCGCCTGAATTTCAGCCGTTATCCGCGTAGCTGACACCCATCCCGGCGCGAACGTCGTTGTTCACGCCGATGGGCGTCGTGCGCAGGCGCAGCAGGCGGTTCAGGCCGCTGACCAGGTCGGGCCAGTCGTAGGTGGAGTGGTCGGTGGCGATGATTTCAGCCATGGTGGTGTCCGGCGAAGCTGAAGCCGGCAATTTAACTGATCGCGTACGGCGAAAGTAGTGTCCGGGTTCGGTGCCGCCCCCTGCTTCCGCGACGAATTGGCGGTTCCCGGCCGAGGCGGGAACCGGTGGCGGGAAGCTGGCTGCCGGCGCAAGGGTGACAAAGCCCCTTGAGTCTGATTTCATTTTCGGTTCCGCGCGCCGAGCCGCGCACCCGGGACCGATAAGGGGTTGCCGACACCATGCCGATGATACTCAACGAAGAGCAGAACATGCTCAAGGACACGGCCAGGGACTTCTGCGCCAACAACCTGCCCATCTCGCAACTGCGCAGGTTGCGGGACGAGAGTTCCCCGGAGGGTTTCGACCGCGATACCTGGAAGGCGATGGTGGAGCTCGGCTGGGCGGGCATTCCGTTTCCGGAGGCCTATGGCGGGCTGGAGTTCGGGTACAAGGGGCTGGGCGTGGTCACGGAAGAGACGGGGCGCACTCTCGGGGCCAGCCCGCTGATCGCCAGCGTCTGGGTTTGCGGCACCGCGGTCAACATCGGCGGCAGCGCTGCCCAGAAGGCTGAACTGTTGCCGGGTGTCTGCTCCGGCGAGCGCCTGATGGCTCTCGCGCTCGAGGAATCTCACCGTCACGAGCCCTATGGGGCGGCTACGGCGGCAGAGTCTCTCGGCGACGGATTCGTGCTCAACGGCAAGAAGTCCTTCGTCCTTGACGGCCACGTCGCCGACCAGTTCATCGTGGTGGCGCGTACTTCCGGTGCGCCGGGCGAGAGGGAAGGCCTGAGCCTGTTCGTCGTGGACAGCCAGGCGCCCGGTGTCGACGTGCGGCGCACCAGCATGGTCGACTCGCGCAATGCCGCCAACGTGGAACTGGTGAACGTGCAGGTCGGGCGCGATGCGCTGCTCGGCGGGCTCGGCGAGGGCGCCGACGTACTCGATCCGACCCTGGACATTGCGCGCATCGGCATGGCCGCGGAAATGCTCGGCGGCTTGCAGGAGTGTTTCGAGCGGACCATCGCCTACCTGAAGGAGCGGGAACAGTTCGGCGTGCCGATCGGCTCGTTCCAGGCGCTCAAGCATCGGGCGGCAAACATGTTCTGCGAGGTGGAACTGTCGAAATCCTGCGTTCTGGAGGCGCTCACCGCAATCGACGAGAACAGGGATGCGCAGGAGGTGGCCAAGCTCGCGAGCCTGGCCAAGACCAAGGTCGGCGAGACGTACAATCTGGTCTCCCGGGAAGGCATTCAGATGCACGGCGGTATCGGCATGACCGACGAATTCGACATCGGCTTCTTCATCAAGCGGGCGGCGGTGTCCGAGCAGACGTTTGGAGACATCAACTATCACCGCAACCGCTATGGGGAGCTGGAGGGTTACTAGGTCGACGCGTACCGTTCAGCGGCCCGGGATTGCCGTGCCGCACGGGGCCTTTTGCGGCGATGCATCCTGCCGCGGCGCGGTCTGTCGAATCATTCGATGCTCGAGCGGTGTTCTAGCCCGACCTATTCAGTGCGCCGTGCAAAGGTGCACAACCTTAGTGGGTGCGAACCCCACCCGGCAAGAGTCGTTCCAGCCGGTAGCAATCGGAACGGCCGTGGAGGTAACGAACCGGTCGAAGCTTCTGGTGTAGAGGG
>JAPOON010000241.1 GCA_026713405.1 Gammaproteobacteria bacterium | reverse complement strand
CATTGAACCTATGGATTGGCGACCGGCCAGTGAAGGTTCAATCGACGTGGGTGAACAACAGGCTTGGTCGACGCCAGGTCCTATTCAGTTATGGGATCCGCCACGGCGACAGCGGTGACCTGGCCATCGCGCGCGATGCCCTGACACTGGCGCCGGGTGCCGGCCTTTTCGATGGTTCCGGCAACGCTGCAGAATTGGATCTGGGCGAACATGCGGTCAGTGCCGGGACGAGTTATCGGGCGGAGGCGATCGAGGCAGATGCGTCGCCGGTGATTGAGTTCGTCTTCCCAGCCTTCAGTAACGATCCGTACATGGGTTCGTGGGGGGAGGGCGAACGGCTCAGGGTCTTTGTCAGTTTCGACGAGCCCGTGACAGTCGATACGACCGGAGGAAGCCCGGAATTGCGGCTGCAACTCGGCACACAGACTAGATCCTTTCAATTCGCGGGATACGATGACCGGTGGACTCACCGTAGCGACCTGGCATTCGATTATTACGTCCAACCTTCGGATTTCTTCCTCACTTCGGGCGATGCGCAGTTACTATTGAATGGTGCGACCATCAGGGACGCAACGGGCAACGATGCAATGCTCGACGTTCCGGCCACAAATCTGTTCTGGCCGCGAGTGGACGGCGAGGCGCCACCTCCGGCCAGCCCCCGCATCGAGAGCAAGTCGTTTCCCAGGTCCGAAATTTCGAGCGAACGCGGTCCGGACCGGTCTTTTGGTGCCAACGAGTTCATCGACATCCCACTTTACTTCTCGGAGTCCGTGGAAGTGATCGGCGAACCCACCGTTCCGTTTCAAATTGGCGCGGAGGAGCGTCGGGCTCGGTACCTCGGTGGCAGTGGCACGCGGCGGCTGCTGTTCCGATACCGGGTTGTCGCGTCGGATCTCGGCCCTGTTGAGTTGTACCCTGCTGAAGTCGAGTTGAACGGCGGCGCGATCAGGGGATTGGATGGCAACAATGCGCAGCTCGATGTCAGGGCCTATGGCTGGATAGCTTCCCAATACTACTTCGTGAACGGTCTGCGCGTGCCGGATAGCGCGAACGCGGCGGCCGTCCCGTTGGCGAATTTGCGGGATGCGAGCCTGCGTGGTGCGGTGGTACAGGCCCTCGGCAAGATTGCCGGCACAGCGGTCACCGTGTCGGAAATGAGCGATCTGACCACGCTTGCTGCACCCGACTCGGGCATCTCGGACCTGACCGGCCTGGAACTTGCCATGAACCTGGAAGACCTGGACCTCTCCGGGAATGCGGTTTCGGACCTGTCGCCGTTGGCCGAACTGACCGGCCTGGATCGGCTGGACCTCTCCGGCAATGCGATTCGCGACATCGCGCCGCTGCTCGCCAACAGCGGGCTGGGCGCGGGCGACACGGTCTACCTGCATGGCAATCCGCTCAGCGCGGAGTCGATCGAAACCCATATTCCGGCGTTGCGGGACCGGGGCGTATCGGTCTACCACATCGACCTGTCGATCATGGCCGCGTCCGCGCACGAGGGTGAGTCGTTGGCGTTCACGGTGCGACTGTCACTTCCGGCAGCAGACGATGTGGAGGTGGATTGGGAGGCGGTCGCAGGCGGCTCCGATGCGGCGGTGGCGGGAGATGACTTTCCATCCGGCGAGAGTGGAACCCTGGTCATCCCGGCCGGCGGCGACTCCCGAACGCTGACCGTATTCACCAATGCCGACCAGGCCGAAGAAACGCACGAGACGCTGCGCGTCCGTCTGACCGAAGTGTCCGGCGGCCTGCCCGAGGGCGTTGTCCTGGTAGGGCGGGAAGCGCCGGGTCTGATCGTCGAGCCCGGTGTTCCCGCAGTTGATGCGCCGGTATTCGCGGCGGCGGATCACGCCACCCGGCAGGGGTTCGTGCGTGTCATCAACCGCGGCCCGCGCGGCGCGGTTCATATCGATGCCGTCGACGATCAGGGTAATCGCCGCTCGACTTCGCTGGACATTGCAGCCGGCGGCACGGTTCATTTCAACTCGAACGATCTCGAGAACGGCAATGTCGGCAAGGGCCTCACCCGGGGTGTGGGCACCGGCACCGGCAACTGGCGTCTCGAACTGAGCGGCATCGATGTGCAGGTGCTGGCCTACATGCGCACCGGGGACGGGTTCCTCACGAGCCTGCACGATCTTGTCCCGGCCGAAGAGGACGGCTACCGGGTCCCGATCTTCAACCCCGGCAGCAACATGGATCAGGTCAGCAGCCTGCGCGTGTTCAATGCGAACGAACAGGATGCCGCCCTGACGGTCTCGGCGACGGATGACCGGGGCATGGCCTCTGCGGGCGATGTGCAACTGCAACTGGCGGCGGGCGAGGCACGCACGATTTCGGCTGCCGACCTGGAATCCGGTGCCGGCCTTTCGGGCGCGCTGGGCGACGGTGCCGGCAAGTGGGAATTGCTCGTCGACTCAGACCAGCCGGTCGGGCTTGCCAGCCTGCTGGAGAGTCCCACCGGGCACCTGACCAACCTGTCCACCTGGGCCGACAACTCGGAAGAAGGACCGGACGGAACGACACATCACGTGCTGCTGTTCCCGTCGGCGTCGGACGCCAACGACAGGCAGGGGTTCCTGCGCATCGTCAACCGGGGCCCGGCGGGCACGGTGAGCATCAAGGCTTACGATGACTCCACCTGGGACTACGACCCGGTGACGATGGAACTGCAAGCCGGCCAGACCATTCACTTCAACTCGAACGACCTGGAATTCGGCAACGACGCCAAAGGGCTTCCTGTTGGTGTTGGCATGGGCAGCGGCGACTGGCGCCTTGAACTGACCAGCGAGCTCGACCTTGATGTGCTCGCCTACATCCGGCGCATCAACGATGGTTTTCTCACCGGCATGCACGACACTGTACCGCTCATTGAAGATGTCTATGCCGTGCCGACGTTCAACCCGGGGCGCAATCGCAACCAGGTGAGCCTGTTGCGGCTCGTCAACCCTGGGGGGAACGCTGCGGAAGTGACCATTCGCGGCGTCGACGACGCGGGCGTCGACGCTTCGGGTGCCGTGCGATTGACGGTGCCTGCGCGCTCCGTGCGCACGGTCTCCGCGCAGGAACTGGAGGCGCGTTCGCCGCACCATGCCGGTGCGTTGGGCCGGGGCCATGGCAAATGGCGGCTCGCGATCGAGTCGGATCAGCCGATTCAGGTCATCAACCTGCTACAGAGTCCTACCGGCCACCTGACGAATCTGTCGACGTGGCCGGATCAGGAGCGATGAGGCGCGCATCACTTGCCGCCGGCCAGGCACCTGCAACGGCCACGGCTCTTCGGCTAATGCGTCTGGCTAAGGTCATCGGGATTGGTGCCCTGGTTTGGGGGTCATTAATATCAGAAGCCAATTCCAACTCCGCCGGGTTGTTCTCGCCTGCAAGACTTGCGTCCGATGAGCGTACTTTGCCCTCGAAAGAGGACACTCCCCCGCTTGGCAGTCGTCCTACTTCGACGATTACGCCTGCTGGAGCACCGGGGGGACTAACACTTAGACGCCGTTACGCTTCCGTGGATTTCGACCGACTGACCACCGCGCGCGCGGCAGTCGAGCGCGCCGCGGCCACGGCGGTCACGCTGGCCCTCAATCTGTTTGAAGACACCGGCTTCAAGGGCGTTATCGTGCGCACGGCGCCGACGGCCTCGGGCTATTCTTTGTCAGGCCACCTCGAGGACGTGCCGCTTGGCACGGTGTCGCTGGTGATGAATGGCGGGACGGTGGCGGGTTCGGTGCGTACGCCAAGTGCTACCTATACCATCCGTTCCGCCGGGGACGGCCACGTGGAGATTCGCCAGGTCGACCCCTCGACGCTACCGCCCGGAGCCGAACCCGTAGCTCCGACGCCCTACCAGTCCGACTCTTTTCGGCGCAAGAGCGCCGTATTGGACCATGACGACGAGGCGGTGATCGATGTACTGGTCTTGTGGACCCCTGCGGCGAAAGAGGAGGCCGGCGGAAGGGCGGCGATCGAGGCGCTGATCGACCTCTATGTTGTGGAAACCAATCAAGCCTATCAGGACAGCGGGGTGCAGCAGGCGATCCATTTGGTTCACAAGGAAGAGATCGACTACGTGGAGGATGAGGACGACGTGTCTGTCGATCTCTTGCGACTAGCCGACCCCGATGGATACATGGACAGTGTTCCCGGCCTGGGCGACCGGACGGGCGCGGACCTCGTAAACTTGGTGGTGGCGTCGGGCCCAGGGTTTTGCGGAATCGCGATCGGTGGGACTCTGGAAGGAGACAAACTGGTTCTCGGCGGAGAAAGCAGTAGTTTCAGCGTCGTACGACACGATTGCCACGCCGGCACCTTCGCTCACGAACTAGGACACAACATGGGTCTTCAACACGACCGCTATCTGGAACGCAACTGGGAGTTCAAGCCCTATCCATACGCCCACGGATACGTGAACCAGGCGGCGTTTGCGAGCGATGCAGTCGACACGCAGCGCTGGTACACGATCATGGCTTATCCGGATCATTGCGTTTCTGCCGGATTTGTGTGCACTCCGCTGCTCCGGTTTTCCAACCCGGACCAGAGCCATCTGAAAGACCCTCTTGGGGTTCCGGGAGACGTCGAGACGTGGGAACTGAATGGTCCTGCGGACGCGCGGCGAGCCCTGAACAACACTCGCAACCTCATCGCCGCGCTGCGGCCTCCACGCCCTGTGCTCACTGTCAAGGCGTCCGCAAGCGACATCGAATTGAACGCAGCCGAATCGTTTTCGTTGCATGCTGAAGTTCGCAACGGCGGGCGCTTGGCATCGGAACCGACGCGCCTCAGTTTTCGGCGGTCGGACGACGCCGTGATCTCGCTCAACGATACCCAATTCGGGACGGCTGAAATAGCCGCGATTGGGGCGACGGCGGGGCACATTGAAAGTGTTGCGGTGACCGCACCGTCCGAGGGTGGAAACTACTACTACGGGGCATGTCTGGACACCGAGCAAGCCCCCAGCGCCTGTTCCGAGGCCGTTCACGTCACGGTTGGTCCGACGGTGAGCATTGCCCCTGCCCGTGTCACGGAAGGAGAAAACCTGGCGTTTTCCGTGTCGCTTTCCGAGGCCCGTGCTTCACCGGTAACCGTGCGCTGGGAGGCGGTCTCGGAAACCGCAGCCCCGGCGGTGGATTACGCTGTTGAGGGGGAGCGGACCGTAACGATCGCGGCAGGGGAGACCGCAGGGACGCTATTGCTACCGACGGTAGCTGACGGTGTGGCCGAACCCGACGACACGGTAACGGTGGCGCTCATCGATGTGACGCCGTCCGCGCCCGACGGGGTCGTGCTGAGTGCTGTGGCGCGGCGTGCCACGGGAACGATCGTGAACGACGCGGGCGATCTGCCCCGCCCCGACGCAGCGTTGCGCAATGCGCTGGAAGTGGCGCTCGGCAAGGTGGAGGGCTATGCGATAATTCCTGCCGATCTTACCGAGTTGACGGTACTCGATTGGGGGTACACCAAGCGTGTTG
>JAPOON010000240.1 GCA_026713405.1 Gammaproteobacteria bacterium | reverse complement strand
CGACGCGCAGTAGAACCAACAAAGTTTCAGCCCGGCCTCAGCAGGAACTTCTGCACCTTGCCGGTGGCGTTGCGGGGCAGTTCGTCCAGGTAGCTGACGTGCCGCGGCGCCTTGAAGTTGGCCATCCGCGCACGGGCCCACTCGATCAGTTCCCCGGGGTCTGGGGAGCTGCCCGGTTTTCGCACGACGAAAGCATGCCCCACTTCGCCGAGCCGCTCGTCCGGTGTGCCGATGACCGCAACCTCCGCGATGTCCGGGTGGCCGAGCAGCAGGTTCTCGATCTCTGCCGGGTAGCAGTTGAAACCGCCGCAGATGTACATGTCTTTCAGGCGGTCGGTGATCTTGAGGTAGCCGCGCCCGTCGAGCACGCCCACATCGCCGGTCCTGAGCCAGCCCGAGGGCGTTATGGCCGCGGCGGTCGCCTCCGGGTCGTCGAGATACCCCTGCATCACGTTGAAGCCCCGCACCCAGACCTCCCCCGGCTCGCCGGCGGGCAGGGCCTTGCCCTGTGCATCGGCAATGCGTATCTCCACCCCGCGCATGGCCCGCCCGCAGGTGCTGGCAATGGTCTCGAAGTCGGCCTCGCGGTCGCACAGCGAGACCACGCCCGAAGACTCGGTCAGGCCATAGGCCGTGTACACCTCGTCGAAGCCGAGTTCCCGCTTCATGTCCTTGACGAGTTGCACCGGCACCACGGCGGCGCCGGTCACCGCGCAACGCAGCGAACTCAAGTCCGCGCTGGCGGTGGCCGAATGGGCCAGCAACGTCTGGAACAGCGTCGGCGGGCCCGGCAGCATGGTGATGCGGTGCCGTTCGATCTGCTGCAGCACCCGTTCCACATCGAACCGGGTTTCCGGGTAGATGGTCGCCCCGCGCAGCAGCGCCGCCAGCCAGCCCGCCTTGTAGCCGAAGGAGTGAAAGAAGGGGTTCACCACCAGATACCGGTCCTGGGCGCACAGCCCCACCGCGTCGGACCACTCTTCGAATACGGCGATGTTCTGCCCGTGGGTGGTCATCGCACCCTTGGGCGCCCCGGTGGTCCCGGAGGTGTACAGGATGTCGGACAGATCGGTGGGGCGCACCGCCTCGATTCGGGTATCCAGTTCCGCCTCCGATACGCCGTCTCCCAGGCCGGCAAACCCAGCCAGCGATTGCGGCCCGGCAATCGTACCCAGGCGCACCACCCGTTCGAGGCCCGGGCAGGCCTGCCGTTCCAGGGTGGCCGCGAAGTCGACGCCGAGAAATTCGCCCATCGCAAACGCCAGCCGTACCCCGGCGCGGCGCACGATGTCCGCCGCTTCCCCGCCCTTGAACCGTGTGTTCAACGGCACCAGCACGCCACCGGCCTGCTGGCCGGCGAGCGCCGCCGCCACCCAGTCCGGCGTGTTCGGCGCCCAGATGGCAAAACGGTCGCCCGGCTCGAGGCCCGTGGCCACGACAGCTTTCGCAATCGCCCTGGCCCTCGCGTGCAGCGCTCGAAAGGTCAGTGCGCCTGTGTCGTCCACGATGGCCGGGCGATCGGGATGAGCATCCGCGGCCTGCTCCAGAATCTGGGGAATCGTACGATCGAGGTTCATGCAAGCGTCTTTCGTGGACGGGTGAAATCGGCAATTCTTGCCGCAATAGATACGCAAACAGAAATGCATTGTCCAACTGGAATGTACAATACGCAGATCGAATCCGTATGATTTGCTCGGGTTTGGCTACTGGCCACCGCCGCGGCGACGCTGCGGGCCAACGCGACAACGGGTGCGAACTTGGCTGATTTGACAACCTCATCCGCAAACCGGGCCTCTGGCGCAGACGGCCCACACCCCGCCTTCGAGCCGGACGCTCTCGACGAACGGATCATCGCGCTCCTGCGCGAGGACGGCCGCATGCCCACGCGCGACATCGCCGCGCGGGCCAAAACCTCGCCGGCAACGGTGCGCAAGCGCATTCGTGCCATGGAGGCTGCCGGTTTCATGCGCGTGGTGGCGGTCACCGATTTTGCGGCCGCGGGCTTCGATCTGCTGATCGCAATCGGCATCGAGGTGGAAAACCGCAGCGCCGAAGCCGTGGGGCTCGATCTTGCGGCCCTTCCCGAAGTGTTCTCCGTCAACCTGACCACGGGCCCCAACGACCTCGAGATTCTTGTGGCGGCCCAGTCGTTCGAGCAACTTGCCACCTTCCTGCACACGGAGGTGTCGCAGGTGGACGGCATCGGCCGGCTGACGCCCGCGCTCACCGTCGATGTGCGCAAGTATGTTTCCGAGCAGGTGCCAAGGCTGTGAGCGCGCGACGGTTCGACGATGTGGACCGGCAGATCCTGGAACACCTGGCCCGGGATGCCCGCATGAGCAATCGCGAGATCGCCCTGGACCTCGGCCTTGCCGAAGGGACGGTACGCGCGCGCATCAAGCGCCTGCAGGCGAACAACATGATCCGCATTACCGCCGTCACCTGCTTCGCCGGCGCCAGGCAGCCGGTGATGGCCTACATCGGCATCCGCGTCGACCTGCACCGCATCGCCGAGATCGCCGAGCGCATCGCCGGCCTGCCCTTCATCGGTTTCGCCGCCACCATGCTGGGCCGTTACGACATCCTGGCAATCACCATCGTCGAGGACGGCGCCGAGCTGGTGCGCCTGGTGAACGACGAGATCATGTCCATTGCCGGGGTGCGGCACGCGGAGACGACGCTGACGGTCAAGAACCTGAAATACGATTATCGCTGGGGGCGCATCGTCGACCGCTGAGCACACGGGGCACCGCCGGAAGCAAGGTCCGTAAACCAAGCGTCCGGGGACCTGCCCCATGGCGGGGCAGCACGCCGGCGTCAGCCGTCCTTGAGCGCATCCTCCACGAACGACAGGAAGCTCGGCGGTTCGCCGCCTCCGAAAACTTCCAGCGCCGCCCCGGAGACGTAGGCCGCCGCGTCCGAGGCGAGGTACAGGCAGGCATCGGCGATGTCCTGCGCCGTTCCCATGCGCCGCGCCGGCAACCGGCTCTCGATCTTCTCGATGCCTGCGCGTCCACCGTAGTGCTCGTCCGCCGCATCGGAAGCGGTCTTGATGAGCCCGGCAACGATAGCGTTCACCCGCACCTCCGGCCCCCACTCCTGCGCGAGGGATACGGTGGCCGAGAGTAGCCCCGCCTTTGCCGCGCCGTAGGCCACCGTCCCCGGAGAGGGCCGGATTCCCGAGACGCTGGCAATGTTGACGATCGACCCCCGGGCCTCCTTCAGGGCCGGGTAAGCCTGCTGACTGACAATAAGAGGCGCGAGCAGATTCAGCCGGATGATCGCTTCCGTGAACCGGGGCGAGACGGTTGCGGCATCCACCGCCGGGCTGCCCCCGGCATTGTTGACCAGCACATCGAGACGCCCTGCACGTCCCAGCACGGCCTCGATCAGGTGCTGAACCTGTCCGGCATCGCGAACGTCCGCCTGCAGGAACTCGACGGCGTCGGCGCCGCCGGTGGCGGCGTTCGGCGGCGCATTGCGCGCACAGGAGTAAACCCGCGCGCCGCGCTCGAGAAACGCATCGACAATGCCCCGGCCGATACCGCGGGTGCCGCCCGTGACCAGAACCACTTTGTCGTCGAAGCGCGCCACGATAGCCGTGCCAACCGGTGCCGTCGTCGTTTTCGGGAAAGGAAACTAACGATAGAGAAACGAAGCCACTCCCTCAAACTTTATTTGCGTAGAATCAGCCTTGCCAAGTGCGCGTTTGGTGGGCTCCCTACCAAACAGTACACTGACGACGAAGCCCGCAACGACGGAGGAGGCAGAACCGGATGCCCTTTGAGGTGGATGTCCGCGACCGCATCGGCGAGATCGTTTTCGATCACCCGCCGGTCAACGCTTTCGACTCCAGCCTGTGGCTCGAACTGCCCGGAATCATCCATGGGCTGGCCGAGCGCAAGCAGGTGCGCTGCCTGTTGATCCGCGCCGAGGGCCGTGGGTTCTGCGCCGGCGTCGACATCAAGGAACTGCAGGCAGACCCCAACCGCATCGTCGAGGTGAACCGGGGCAACTACCTGAGCTTCCGCGCGGTGCACCGTTGCGAGGTGCCGGTGGTGACCGCACCCCACGGTTTCGTGCTCGGCGGCGGCATTGGCCTGTGCGGTGCCAGCGATGCCATCGTCGCCGCGGACGACGCCTACTTCGCACTGCCCGAGATCGACCGCGGCGCCATGGGCGGGGCCGCCCACCTGCAACGCATCGTGCCCCACGCCAGCGTACGCGCCGCCTTTCTCACCGGCGGGCAGATCACCGCCGAGGAAGCCTGGCGCCTCGGCGGCATCGCGCGCCTCGTCCCCCGGGCCGGGCACGCGGCCGCAGCCCGGGAGTTCGCCGCCGTCATCGCCTCGAAGAGCCGCGATGCCCTGCGTATCGCCAAGCAGGCCCTGAACGGCATCGAAACCTCGGACATCGACCAGGCGTACCGGCGCGAGCAGGGGCTTACCCTCGAGATGTACCTGCATGAAGATTCCCAGAAGTCGCGCGATGCATTCGTTGAAACGGGCGACGCGGCCGGTTTCGGCAGCGGGGCCGACGAGAAGTGAACGGCAAGGGTCGCCGATGCCACACTTTTCGGCCCGCATGCCCTTACCTCGTCATCAGTCGCTTACCGTGAAAGGACCAGCAGCACATGGCAAAAGTCCGGCGTCGCACAGAGAACGCCTGATCAAGCGCGAGGCGCGAAAATTTCGGGCATGTTCGAGCGCAAGCCAACGCGGCCACGCGGGATGCTTCGGCGATCGAATGAAGGCCAACTCCTTCCAGGGGCTTGACCCGTGACAGACCTTTCCCGCCCGCCGGATTACCCGAAGAGTCACGACCTGCTGGCGGGCCGCAACGTGCTGATCACCGCGGCGGCCGGCACCGGTATCGGCTACGCCGCGGCGAGACGCTGCCTGGAGGAAGGCGCCAGGGTGTTGATCTCCGACATCCATGAGCGACGCCTGGCGGAATCCGCCGCGCGCCTGGAAGAGGCCACCGGAGTCCGCCCGGCCACGGCTCTCTGCAACGTGACCGCCCAGGCCGAGGTGCATGCCCTGTTCGAGGCGGCGCGGGAAGCCTTCGAATCCGTGGACGTGGTCATCAACAACGCCGGCCTCGGCGGCACGGCCAACGTCATGGACATGACCGACGGCCAGTGGACGGCCGTGCTGGACGTAACCCTGAACGGCACCTTCCGCATGACGCGCGCCGCCATGCAGGCCATGCGCGAGACCGGCGGCGTAATCGTCAACAACGCCTCGGTCCTCGGCTGGCGGGCCCAGAAGGGCCAGGCACACTACGCGGCGGCCAAGGCCGGCGTCATGGCCCTCACCCGCTGCGCCGCCCTCGAAGGCGCCGAATTCGGCATCCGCATCAACGCCGTCGCCCCGAGCCTGGCGATGCATCCGTTCCTTTCCAGGGCCATCCCCCTTGAGCAGCTTCGGGAACTCGAGACCCGGGAAGCCTATGGCCGGTCAGCCGAGGTCTGGGAAGTGGCCAACGTGATGGTGTTCCTGGCGAGCGGGTACTCCACCTACATGACCGGGGAGACCGTATCGGTTTCGAGCCAGCGCGCCTGACGTCAATTCGACACCGCCCCGGCAATCCATATAGCATGCGCGCCCTCACTGGACGAGCACCCCGGAGGCAAAGCCACCATGCACCGGCCGGATAACACGCCACCGGCATCCGTTCCTGCGTCATGCGCAACCGCCATGCCCTGGAAGCCGGTCCTGGCGGGCGCAACCCTTCCCTGGAGACAACCATGAGCCAGGTGCTGAAACTCGGCATTCCCGCAGGCAGCCTGCAGGAAGCCACGCGCGAACTTTTCCGGCGCGCGGGGTATGTCATCTCGTTCACGTCGCGCTCCTACTATCCCGGCATCGACGACGACGAGATCGAGTGCACGATGATCCGTGCCCAGGAGATGGCACGCTACGTGGAGCAGGGCGTTCTTGACGCCGGCATTACCGGCCGCGACTGGGTGGCGGAGACCGGTGCCGACGTGCACGAGATCTGCGAGTTGCGCTTCTCGAAGGTCAGCCGCGAGCCGGTGCGCTGGGTGCTTTGCGTGCCCAACGACTCCGCGATCCGCACGGTTGCAGACCTGGAAGGCAAGCGCATCGCCACCGAGGCGGTGCGCCTCACCAACGATTACCTGGAGCGGCACGGCGTCTCGGCGCAGGTGGAGTTCTCCTGGGGCGCGACGGAAGCCAAACCGCCGCGGCTTGCGGACGCCATCGTCGAGATCACGGAAACCGGCAGCTCCATTCGCGCCAACAACCTGCGCATCGTCGACGTGGTAATGACCAGCACGCCGCGCCTCATCGCCAATCACGCGGCGATGGACGATGCGTGGAAGGTCGCCAAGCTCGAGAATCTCGCACTGATGCTGCGCTCCTGCCTGGCCGCGGAAGGCAAGGTGGGCCTGATGCTGAACGCGCGCAGCGAGAGCCTGCAGACGATCACCGCGCTTTTGCCGGCGCTGAAGATGCCCACCGTCTCCCGGCTCTCCGAAGAGGGCTGGATCGCCATCAACACCATCATCGACGAGACGACGGTGCGCTCGCTGGTCCCGAAACTGAGGGCCGCCGGCGCCCGGGGCATCGTCGAGTACGCCATCAACAAGATCATCGACTGAGCCGGGCGGCATCGATGCAAAGGAGCGCGCCGGGGTGAACAGCAAGGATCAGGTCGGCGGGCGGTATTCGAAGTACGTCCTGGGCGTGCTGCTGGTCGTCTACGTATTCAATTTCATCGACCGGCAGATCATCTCCATTCTCGCCGAGGAGATTAAGGCCGATCTCGGCATATCCGATGCGGATATCGGGTTCCTCTACGGCACGGCCTTCGCCGTTTTCTACGCCATCTTCGGCATTCCGCTGGGCAAGCTCGCCGATGTCTGGTCGAGGAAGAGCCTGATCTCCATCGGCCTGGGGTTCTGGAGCCTGATGACGGCGCTGTCGGGCACGGCGCGCAGCTTTGCGACGCTCGCCACCTATCGCTTCGGCGTCGGCGTGGGCGAGGCGAGCGCCTCACCCGCCGCTTTCTCCATGCTCTCCGATTATTTCTCGCCCAGGGTCCGGGCCACGGTGCTCGCCATCTATTCCAGCGGCGTCTACATCGGCGCCGGCATCGGCCTGTATCTCGGCGGCATGATCGTCGACGGGTGGAAAGAGGCCTTTCCCGACCCGGCACTCGCACCCTTCGGGCTGAAAGGCTGGCAGGCGGCATTCATGGCCGTGGGAGTCCCGGGGCTACTGGTCGCCGCCTGGGTGTGGACGCTGCGCGAACCGGTGCGCGGGCTGAGCGAAGGCCTGGTCGCAGAGCCGGAACCGCATCCCGTTCGCGAGACCTTGCAGTCCCTCATCTCGGTGCTGCCTCCGTTCACCCTGTACAACCTGATGCAACTGGGCGGCGCCCGCGCCCTGGGCCTGAACCTGACCGCCGCGCTGGGCATTGCGGTTGCTGCCTACGGCGTCAACATCCTCATGCCCAGCACCATTCAATGGACGGCACTGGGCGTCGGCGTCTATGCGGCGGTTTCCTGGGTGCAGGCACTGAAGATCCGCGATCCGGAAACCTTCGCCATGATGTTCCGCTCCAGGGCCTTCGTATTCATGACCACGGGTTTTCCGTGCATCGCCTTCGTGACCTATGGCGTCGGGTTCTGGGGGCCGCCCTTCATGCTGCGCGTGCACGGCGTCGAACTTGCCGAGGCCGGTACCCTGCTGGGCCTGGGCGCAGCCGTCGGCGGGCTGCTGGGCGTCACCCTGGGCGGCATCCTGGCAGACCGGCTGCGGCAGAAGTCCGTCAACGGGCGGCTCTGGGTGGGCGTCATCGCCGTTTCCCTTTCCATTCCTTCAGGACTCCTCTTCGTGCTGACCGGCAACCCCTGGGTCGCCTATTTCTGCAGCTTCCTGTTCAGCACCACCTCGCCCATGTGGCTGGGCGGCGCGGCCAGCACCGTGAACGACCTGGTGATGCCCCGCATGCGCGCGACGGCATCGGCCTACTACATCCTGATGCTCACCTTCATCGGCCTCGCCCTCGGGCCCTTCATGATCGGGCAGATCAGCGATTTCTACATGGCTACCGGCCTCGGCGACGGCGCCGCGTTGCGCAGTGCCATGATGTGGTCGCTCATCATGTTCGCCGGCGCCCTGGCATTGCTCACCCTGGCGATGCGCTACCTCCCCGAAGACGAAGCCCGGCGAGTTGAACTGGCCAAACAGGAAACACCCGCAGCGGCGCCATAGCGGCAAACATCACACGGGGGGCCTGCCCTCATCGCGTAGTACGTGATCTCGCGGCTGTCGGCAATCCCCAGATCATCAGCTCCTTCACCGCCGATCCCCTTCTCAAGGAAACTCGATGGCAGGCAAGCTTTCTACAAGATACAGAGGCAGCGACGTCAGCGTGTAGTCGACCGAAATCTTGCCGTCGCCCCTCCGTACCTCCGTGGATATCGATTGCCTGGACGGCGGCCCCGCATCGAAACGCACCGCATGTCGCACGCGCTTCTCGGCCACGAACTGGTGCAGCGATTTCAGCCTGCCGCTCGCCGCCGACTTGACTTCAATTGGCAGGATGCGCCCCCGCACTGCCACTACGTAGTCCACTTCCGCGTTGTTCGATCGTCCTTCCCTGAGCCAGTAGGTTAACTGCCGGTTGGCCGAAGACGACAGTATGTCCACCAAATGCTGGCCAATGAACTGCTCGGCGACCGCGCCATCGTTTACCAATTTGTCCGGCGGCGCCTGTTCCAGCGACAACCAGTCCAGGCCGCAAACGGCATTCATCAATCCCACATCCAGAAAGACCGGCTTGTAAACTTTCTCTTCGATGTCTGCCTGCAACGGCAGTCCTTCGCAGTGGCTGTGTGTCGCTTTCGACAACACCCGCGCCATGCACAACAGTTCGATATCGTGCTTGATGGTCCCGCTCTTGTCATGGGCCGAGTACTGACTGTATTTGACCTTCCTGCCGACATTGCGCGCAGCGAAGTTGAATACGTGCTGTATTCGCGCCAGGTTCCGTGAACCGAGGTACTTGGGGAAGTCATCGCGCCAGGTTTCGATGATCGCGTTGTGGACGGGTGTGACATCCTTGAGCCGCCGGGTTCGAGCGTACACATCGACCGCCTCCGGCATGCCGCCTACAAAAGAGTAAAGCCTGACGAGATCGAGCAGCCTCGCATGTATGATCGGATCGATTTCCGTGCCGAAATCGAAATCTCTGACCAGCGTCGCCAGCCTCGTTTCCTCCAGGGCATCCAGGAACTCCGTAAACGTCAAGGGCCCCATGTGCAGGTATTCGACCCGGCCCACCGGCATCGAAAATCGATGATCAGACAGCGCGAATTCCATAAGCGACCCTGCGGCAATGAGGGGCATCTCACCCAGATCTTCAAAGAAATAGCGGAGAGCCGGTATGGCCTCGGGTACTGCCTGAATCTCGTCGAGGAACAACAGCGTTCGCGGGGTGATGCGACCGATGCCCGGCAACGACTCGAACACGTCCAGCATTTCCCGCGGAGGCCGGCGCCGGAAAGTCGCCGCCAAATCCGGAAAGCGCTCGAGATTGATCTCCGCCATCGAGCGGCCCTGACCCCGGGCGAACAGCCGAACCAGCGTCGACTTGCCGACCTGCCTGGCTCCTCTAAGGACGATCGGCTTGCGATTGGGCTTGACCAGCCAGGCTTCCAGCAACGCGAACTGTTTGCGGTCCAACGAAAATTATCCCTGTCAAAGAACGGAAGAGTATCAATTTAAGGGTATATTTTCGACTTATAAGGTCGATTTTAAGGGTCTATAAAATACTTCTGGCGTCCGGCCACAACGGCGGTTTCTTCTTCCGCTGACAAGGGCACCCATGGGAATCGGCGCGCTTCAAAACATTCGCCGTGGTCTGTACTGTTCCGTTCAAAGGTCCCCGTTCCGATTGACTGGTGCGTGCCCACACAACAACATGATGATGAATTCGCAAGGAAGCAATCGGGTTGGCGTTAGAGCAAGTACTGAGCCCAATCAGAATCGGCGGCATCGAAATCAAGAACCGGGTCGTGCGCACCGCCCACGGAACGAGCATGGGCTATGGCGATCTTTCCGATGACCTGATCGCCTATCACATCGCCCGGGCCCGGGGCGGTGTGGGGCTGTCCATCCTCGAAGCAGCCAGCGTGCACTGGAGCGGGCCCATGACGCTGCACGCCTGGGACGACGCCATCGTGCCGCGTTACGAGAAGCTCATGGAGCAGGCAGCGCCCCACGGCATGCGGGTGTTTGCCCAGATCAATCACATGGGGGTGTACGGCGGCGCGCCCTGGCAGCGGCCCTGGTCCGCATCGGAAAATCCCGTGCCGGGCTCGCCCATGCTGGCCCACGCCATGTCCGTGGACGACATCGCCGAGGTCACGGCCGCGTTCGCGGCGGCGGCGGCGCGGGTCAAGGCCGGCGGCCTCCACGGCGTTGAGGTGCACTGCGCCCACGATTTCCTGCTGCAGCAGTTCATCTCGGCCCGCCACAACAGGCGGGATGACGGCTACGGGGGCGACTTCGAGAGCCGGATGCGTTTCTACCTGGAGGTGATGCGGGCCGTGCGGGAAACCGTCGGCGACGATTTCGTGGTCGGCACCCGGGTGGGGCCGCACAACCTGCCGGGCGGCCTGAACGTGGCCGAGCATGTCGAGATCGTCAACCGCCTCCTCGAAGAAGGCATCATCGACTATCTCAATGTCTCCCACGGCAGTTCCCTGAACAGCCACAAGATCATCGCCGCCATGCACGAAGACCCGGGCTACGAGGTGCCGTTCAGCGAACAGGTCACCGCGCTCACCAGCCTGCCCACCCTTGTCACCGGCCGTTTCACTACCCTGGCACAGGCCGATGCCCTGATCGAAGCGGGCAAGGCGGATCTTGTCGGCATGACCCGCGCCCACATCGCCGACCCGGACCTGGTGCGCAAGACCGCGTCCGGCCGGGTTCGGGAAGTGCGCCCCTGCATCGGCTGCAATCAGGGCTGTGTAGGGGGCTTGAGCAAGGGCCGGGTCGGCTGCGCGGTGAACGTCGCCGCCGGGCAGGAGCGCAGGCTTGCCGAGGAATTGATTCAGCCGGCCGATGAATCCCGGCACATCGTGGTGGTGGGCGGCGGGCCGGCCGGCATGGAAGCGGCACGGGTCGCCTCCATGCGCGGTCACCGGGTGAGTTTGTTCGAGGCCGCCCCGTCTCTTGGCGGTACCCTGCGGGCCGCCCGGCTGGCCCCGAAGCACGGCTCCATCGGCGAGATCGTTGACTGGCTGGGCGAAGAGATGGAACGGCTTGGCGTCGAAGGACACCTGGCCTCTCGAGGCTCGGGGGCCGAGGGCCGAGACTTGCGGCCCGCTGCCGGTAGTCTGTGCCGGGG
>JAPOON010000239.1 GCA_026713405.1 Gammaproteobacteria bacterium | reverse complement strand
TGCGGCATTGATGGATGCCCGACCCCGACGGCCGGGCAGCGGACAAGCGCCGCGACCAGGCCGGCATCCGGGATTCGATCCAGTCGCCGGCGTTTTCCGGCAGGTCGGACCCGCCGAGATCGCACAGGGCGGCGTGTATGAGGTCGCCCAGGACAACTTCGCGGCGGCGGGCGATCGCGTCGGGCTCGAGCCGCTCATTCGCGGCGAGATCGGAGGCTCGTTCGATCTGCCGCCCGAGGCGCAGGGGTTTCCTGGGCGACGGCTGCCAATGGAAGTCGCCCGCTAGTCGACGAAAGACCGGCTCGGCAATCGCCGGGTCTGCGCGTGGCGGACGGGCGTGCGGTGAAGCCTCCACCGGCAGGGCGGCGGCACGGGGCCAGAGCAGGTTCAGGAGGGATCCTCGCGCCGGTTTGTCGCCGGGATGCACAGCGGTGAGCATCAGCGTGCGCTGTGCCCGGGTGCAGCCGACGTACAGCAGCCGCTGCAACTCGTGCTGCTCGCGCTGTTTGTCTTCTTCGGCAAGCCAGTCGTAGAGCGGGCAGGTTTCCCGGGCCGCCATCAGCAGCCGGTTCTCCTGCAGCCGCCAGCGCAACAGGGGGGCCTCGGTAGGCTTCGTTTGCCTGTCGAGGAATGGCAACAGGACATGATCGAATTCCAGGCCCTTTGCCTTGTGGATGGTCAGGATCTGGAGACTGGCCGCGGCGCTTTCCACGGCGAAGAGGTTGTCGGCGCCGAACCGCAACCTATCCGCGTCCAGGCCGTCGGAGCCGAGTTCGTCCACAAGTTCCAGAAAACGCTCCGCGTGGTCGATGGCTGCTTCGTCACCGTAGGCCGCCGGCCCGCCGCATTGTATCCAGATCGATTCCAGCACGGTGCGCGGCGGCGATTCGTGAAGGGCGGGCAGCCAGGACTCGAGTGCCGCGAGGAGACGGGCGAGGCGACCTCTGCCGTCCGGACTCAGGCTCGAAGACGCGTCACGCAGGGACGCGATGTTCCAAGCTCGAAGTTCCCCCAGGGTTTCCAGGTCGTTCAGGCCAAGGCCGACCCAGGGCGCCCGCAGCAGGCTGTACCAGGCGAGCCGGTCGGAGGGATTGGTAAGCGCTGCGGCAAGGGACAGCAGGTCCGTCACCGCGGGCGTGTCGGCCAGGGCATCGATGTCCGTTGCCTGCCAGCGAATCCCGGTCGCGCGCAGCGCATCCAGAATGCCCGCCAGGTGCGTACGGCTGCGAACCAGCAGGGCGATCCGGGCATCCGGATCTTCCGCGAGGAGGGCGGCTATGCGATCGATGAGTGCCTGCCTCTCGTCCTCTTCGGTCTCGAACAGGCGCAGCTTCGCCTCACCGCCGGCCTCGACACCGGCCTGACAGGGGTTGTAGGGCACTCTGCCGAGCAGCGGGTCGGCTTCATCGCCCATCACTTCGGAAAACGTGGTGTTGAACCAGTCGACGAGTCGCGGGGCCGAGCGGAAGTTCATGGCAAGACGCAACGGGCGCAGACGCATCTGATCGATCCCGCGCCTCTCAGCCCGGTAGAAAAGGCCTACATCCGCATCGCGAAACCGGTAGATCGACTGCATGGGATCGCCGACTGCGAAGAGGCTGACCCCCCTTTCTCCCGACCAGCCACCCACCAGCAGTTCCAGCAGCTGGTACTGGACGACCGATGTGTCCTGGAATTCATCCACCAGGATGTGCCGGATCCGGTTGTCGATGGACAGGGCCAGTTCCGTGGGGCTCTCGCCGGACCTGAGCGCCCGGCGCGCGGCCAGCAGCAACTCGGTGAAATCCGCGACGCCCTGCGAACGCATGACCGACGTGAGGTCGATGACCGCCAGCGACAGGCTGATGCAGATCGAAACCAGGTCCTGCACCTGCTCCGGCGACAGCGGTTCGGGTGGCAACAGGCGCAGGGCGGCAAAGCGACCTTCCAGGCCCAGGGCGCCTATCGCTTCGATGAGGTCCATCGCGCGCTGCTTTTCCTCGCGGTGGTCCGCAGGAAAACCGTCCCTGGCGGTCACCTGCTTGCGCAGTGTGCCCTTTCCGGTGGTCAGCAGCCGACCGGCCGTGCGCCAGAACGCCCCGTGGGCAGAGCGTTGGACGCCACTGGCGAAGCCGACGGCCCACTCCAACTCCTGCAGCGCCCCGCGGGGCATCTGTGCTTCCAGGTCTTCCGAGACCGCGGCAACCAGCGTCTTCAGGCCCCCATTCAGCAGACTGGCAACGGATTGCGGCGCTTTCCTGTACTCCGCCACCACATCGGTCACCTCGTCCAGCCAGTGGTCCCGGCGGGCAAGCATGCCGGCCAGCAGCCGGCGCGCCTTGTGGGCATCGTTGTCGATCAACGCGATGAAACGGGCGATCTCCTCGGCCAGCGGATCCTCCGCGCAAAGGCGTCGGAACAGCCGCCTGGCTGCTAGGGAATAGAGTTCGTCTGCGTTCTCCACGAGGCGCGCCGTCCGGTCGAAGCCGCTGGATACCGGCATCTGGCGGGTCAGGGACATGGCAAAGCTGTCGATAGTGCGGATGTTGAGGCGGCTGGGATTGCCGGCGAGTTGCCAGCCCCGCTCGGCATCCCGCGCGCGGGCTTTGGTGCCTTCCGGGGAATTCGGGTCGGCAAACGTGGCGGTCACCCGCATGCGCATTTCGGCGGCGGCCTTGCGGGTGAAGGTGATCGCCAGGACCTGTTCCGGATAGTCCGCCAGCGCCAGAAGGCGAACGAACCGGCTTACCAGGAGCGTTGTCTTGCCGGACCCCGCGGGAGCCTGGACGATGCAGGAAGTCGACGGATTCAGGGCGAGATCGCGTGCCGGCGCATCGACGGGCCCGGGTGACTTGCGGCTCATTGCGGGCTTCCCGTGACGGGCTCATCGGCGCTCTCCGGCGGCGCCAGGGCACGGATGCGGCAGAAGGAGGGCAGGTGGCAATGGTCGCAGACGCTCCTGGAGGTGGGCGTCACCGCCGCATGTCCCTCCCTGAATTCGCGCGCGAGCAAGTCGATCCCGGTTCTCCACCGGTCCGTGAGGCCCTGCCATTCTTCTTCGGTCAATTTGCGTACTCGTGCCCGTCCGAGTTCGATTTCTTCGCTGGCAACACCGCTGAGCGCTACTCCGTCGCTGCTGACCCGCGCATACAGGGTTGCGCGGACGCTCGCGTCGCTCAATGCGTACATGGGCAGTTGCGGTTCCGTGAGGCGTTCCGCGAGCAGCCCGCTGACGGTCACGCTGCCGGTCTTGTAGTCGATGACGATCCGGGCGTTCGCGCGCGGGTCGCAATCGATGCGGTCGATGCGGAGGCTGAGCCGGAAACCCGGAAGCGCCAGTTCCGCCTTCCGCTCGAGCCCGACGATCGAAAACTCGGGGCGCTCGGCATCGTACTCCGCCCAGGTTTCGAGCAGCCGCCGCAGCCGGCGGCATTCGTTCTGTCGATACAGCTCGGGGAGGCGCCGCAGATGCTTGTCCGCGGCCTGGCGTACCGCTGCATCGATCCGGGCAGCCGGGACCGGCCCCGGGCCGTCGGCGTACAGTGCGAACAGGGCATCGTGAACCAGGGTTCCGCGATCGAGCGCATCCGGAAAGTTGTGCGGCTCGCTTTTCTCGGCAAGCCCGAGGCGATGAATGGCCCAGGCGCGGAAAGGGCATTGCGCCTGGTCCCTGAACAGGGACGTGCCGCCGCGCGACACCGTTCCGTCAACCGGCGAGCCCGAGCTGTCCTTCAGGGTTTCCAGCCCACCTGACGGGGGCTCGGCCAGCCACGGGTGCCGGCGCGCGCGCAAGCGCGGAACCAACCGGTCGATGGCCATCGCCGGGACTGCCTCGGTCAGGCTGCTGCAACGGTGGTTCTCGTCGCTGTCGTCAAGGGCATGACTTGTGACCAGGTAGCGGCAGGCGCGCCGCCACCTGTATGTCTGCGCCACGGCAAATTCCGCCTCCAGCACATGATCTGCGCGCGGCACGCCATGCAATCGCTGCAACGGAACGGGTATCAGCGGGTTGGGCGTGGGTGCTGCCGGCCAGGCCGTGTCCTGGAGCCCCGCGACCCACAGGTGCGTGAAGGCGAGCCCGGCCGTCTCCAGGTAGCCAAGCACCTGCACCGGCCCCGGCGGCCGCTCCGGGGCGAACAGGCGGTTCGCCAGCAGCCGTTGCAGGGTCTGCAGCGCATCCATGCCGGAGAGATTGGGCAATTGCGGAAAGTCACTGAATCGCTCCAGGCACTCTGTCAGCCGGAGGTAGGCCTGATACTGGCCGCTTGCCGCATTGGATCCGTTCCAACCGGCATCGGCCAGCAGGGAACGGAACGCTTCGACCCAGCGCCCGAACGACTGGCGCGGGGGCAGGTTCTTGACGCCGGACGCCAACCTGCCCAGTACGCCGCTGGCCTCTGCAACGTGGTGCAGGCGCAGCAATTCCGGGCTGTCCCCGGATAGCTTGAACGGCCCCCCCAGGGCCAGCCAGGAGGAGTGTTGCAACCGCTCCAGTTCGCGGTGGCCGATCTCGCCGACCGCGAGGCGCAGCAGCATCTCCGCATCCCGCCAGATCGGCTGCTCGGCAAGCGGGACGCCGCCCGAGATGTTCAACGCCTGCGGCGCATCGGCGAACTCCGCCTCAAAGGCGTGGGAGATGGCGTAATACGCATCCGTCAGGTAGGGAAAAACGACACCGATTCGAGCCGTGGGATAGCGGGTGAGCACATGACGCGCCCACTGTGCGGCCGCGTGGATCTCGGCTGCCCGGCCCGTGGTTTCCACCCGCTTCTGCGGCCCTTTACGCATCAGCAGGGGCTTGTGGTGGCGCACCCTGCCGCCTGCACGCTCCGTACGCCGGAGCAGGTCGGCCAGTTGCGGCGTCACCACATCGAAAGCGACCAGGTGCAGCCGGTCGGCGGCGCCCGGAAGCAGATCGGCGATCTCCGCCCGGGTGATCGCCCCGTCCAGTTCCAGCCGCTGCCGGAATCGCCTTGCCCAGCGCCGGAACGTGCGGGCGTTGATCGTCCCGGCAAAGGCAATGTCGTCCAGGGCGATACGGTGTCCGTGCACGAGCCGCCAGGCTTCGGCCGCCAGTTCCGACAGGGTTTCTCCGCCGCGCCCGCCCAACTCCTGCCAGAGCAGCAGTTCGGCATCCGGCGACAGAATGCTGTGCCGGCCGGCCAGCGGAAGCGACTCGGCCGCCCTGGCGGCGATGAACCGGTCGATGCTGGCTACCCGCGGCGCTGCCCAGGCCCGCTTTCCGAGACCGACCTGTTCCGCATCGTAGGCGCGGGTGAACTCCCGGGCCAGCCGTTCGTTCGGGGTGATGATCCAGTCGTCCGGACAGGCCTTGATCAGCCGTTTCGAGAGCTTGAAGAATCGGGAGGGCACCGGGCTGATTCTATGCGACCCGCACGTGCATGACACCCGCCACCGATGTCTTCAGTTGGTCCCGTGCGGGTGGGCCGGCCGGAGCAGGCCGCTGCTTACCGGCCTCAAGGCGTAGAAACGCATGTGGTAGGACACTAGAATGTGCTGCATCTGCACAAACGGGATGAACCAACAGGATGCGACAACTCAT
>JAPOON010000238.1 GCA_026713405.1 Gammaproteobacteria bacterium | reverse complement strand
GACGGTTGATCGAACGTGCCGAATCGTCACTCGTAAGCGGTGCGACGCCCCTGGCGACCACCAGGGGTATTTTCTCGGTCGTTTCGCACATCAGGAGCGTCGCCGCGGCGGCGATGGCGTCGGCGCGGTTGCTGAGCGTCACCTTGAGTTCCCGGCCGTAGAGGTCGGTGGTTCCCCGCCTGTCGTCAAGCACTCCCATGCCGGACACGCCGATGGCCGTGCCGATGGTTCCGAGGCGCCAGGGGCGATTGTGGCTGTCGGTGATGAGCACGCCGACGGAGGCGCCGGTCTCCTCAACCAGGCGCGCGCGCAACCCGGCGGCCGATGCATCGGGGTCTGCCGGCAGCAGCAGGGCGCACTCGCCGTCGCCGTGCTCGATATTCGATTGATCGATGCCTGCGTGGGCGCAGACGAAACCCAATCGGTGCCTGACGATGAGCACCCCGGGCCGTTGCCGCATGACTTCCGTGGACTCATCGAGAATGAGTTGCACCAGCCTCGGGTCCTTGTCGGTTTCCCGGGCCAGGCGTGTGGCTTCCGGGCCGGGCTTTACGCTTGCAAGCGCAATGGTCCGGCCTTCCGCCTTCGACACGACTTTCTGGGCGACGCACACCACGTCGCCGTCGGCAAGCTCGAGCCCGGCCCGTGACAGCGCCCCTGCGATCAGGCCGGCGAGATCGTCGCCTTCCCGGATCATGGGCAGGCCGGGAACCGGATCGAAGCGGAGCGCCTGCGTCATCAGTGATCGGCTTGGCCGACGATGCGAATGCCGGAGTGGGAGATGTCGTGGCGCCGGTTTATCTGGATCAGTATGGAGGTCAGGGCTTCCGCCGCCGCGGCGTTTTCGATGGGGCCGGCGTGCCAGCCGGTCATGCCGGCCTCGCCGATGAGATCGATCACCCGCTGCCGGGCAGCGCGCTTGTCGCCGGCGACCAGCACGTCGCATTCGATCCGGATGTCCTTCTGCAGCAGGTGGGCGGCGACGTTCTGAAAGGCGGAAACCACCATCACCTTCCTGCCGAGCAGGTCCTGGGCCCGCTTGCCGGCGCTGCCTTCGGGCGGCAGCTGCACCGTCCCGACCCTGGGCGGTTCCAGGGGAACGGTCACGTCGATCAGGATCTTGCCGCGCAGGGCGTCCTTGACGCCGGCCAGGGTCGACGTCTGGTGCTTTGCCGGCACGGTAATCACCACGATGTCGCCGGCGGCGGCAGCGTCGCCGTTCTCCATCGCCTGCGCGGGTGTTTCCGGGCTGATCTCCTGCAGTGCGGCCACCGCCTTCTGGGCTTTCGGCAGGGTGCGCGACCCGATGATCATCTTGTAGCCCGCCTTCGACCAGCGAATGGCCAGCCCCGTGCCGAGGTCGCCGGTGCCGCCCAGGATGGCGATGGTTTCCTTGTCCGCTTTTTTCCTCATCTCGTCTCCGGAATCGGGTGTCCCCGAAAAAGCGGCGAATTATGACGGTTATTGGTTTATTGTGCGCGCTTTTGCAGGGCTGCGGGAGGCAAACCATGCGTATCGGAACCATGATGGGTGCGGACGGCACCGGGGCGACCCTGGACGATGTCATCGGCATGGCGAAGCGGGTCGAGGCCGCGGGGCTGGACAGCGCCTGGCTCGCGAACATTTTTTCCTTTGACGCCATCACCACCCTGGCCCTGATCGGGCGGGAGACGGAACGCCTCCACCTCGGTACGGCGGTAACCCCCACCTACCCGCGCCACCCGACCGCCATCGCCCAGCAGGCGCTCACAGCCCAGGCCGCCTGCAACGGCCGGTTCACGCTGGGAATCGGTCTGTCGCACCAGATTGTCATCGAAACGATGCTGGGCCTCTCCTACGAGCGCCGCGCGGCGCACATGCGCGAATATCTCGGTGTGCTGATGCCCCTGGTTCGCGGCGAGACCGCCCGTTTTTCGGGCGAGGAGTACAACGTGCGGGGCGTGACCATGGAAATTCCGGGCTCGGAAGGCATGGACGTGGTGGTCGCCGCCCTGGGGCCCGCCATGCTGAAGATCGCCGGCGAACTTGCCGACGGCACCAACACCTGGATGGTCGGCCCGAGGACGATGGAAGAGCACGTGGTCAAGCGCCTGACCGCCGCCGCCGATGCGGCAGGCCGGCCGGCGCCCAGGATCGTCGGCGGCTATCCGGTGGTGCTCACCAACAAGCCCGACGAAGCCAGGGAGAAAATTGCGCAGAATCTGACGATATACGGGCAGCTCCCGAGCTACCGCGCCATGCTCGACCGGGAAGGGGCCGAGGGCCCGGCCGATATCGCAATCGCCGGCGACGAGAACCTGGTGCGGGGCGAAATCAAGCGCCTCGAGGACATCGGCGTCACCGACTTCAATGCGGCCATCATGGATGTGGAGGCGGGTGCGTACGACCGCACCCTGGAGTTTCTGGGGAGCCTGAAAGGCTGATCGGGACGGTAAACGGCCAGTCTCGATAGGAACAATTCTCCATGCGTTTCTTTTGCTTCTGAGGGACAAACGCCTGCATCGGGCAGCGAGTTCGCATGCGGGGCTTCCCTTTCGGCGCAGCGGCCTCTTTGTCCTGGTGTACGCAAGGCGTTCGAACGAGCTTAACGCGCCGAAAGGG
>JAPOON010000237.1 GCA_026713405.1 Gammaproteobacteria bacterium | reverse complement strand
GGGCGCAGCCGGGACCAGCTCACGGTCGACCTCTTCGTCACGATGTCGGTGCGTGACGGCGAAGCAAGCGCCGTCGACGACATCAGGGCCTGGGCCACCAGCCAGGCGGCCACCTTCCATCCATGGAAGCGGATGCCGCCGGCCTGGGAGCGCTTCCGCCCGGACTTCGCCCGTGCCGCGGACGCTTACCACCTGGTCGACCACCTGTCGCTTCAGGCCCGGCACAAGGCCATCGTGACAGACGAGTTCGCGAAGTCGGTGGCGCTGGCGGGCGACCTCGAAACCTGTGTCGAGGGGTTGCGCAAACTGTGGCAACTCGACATCGACCGCATCACCTTCGCGCTGCTGTCGGGCGGGCGGATGCAGCGCCTGGCGCATCTTTCCGATACGGTGATCGGCGCCGTGGAAGCAACAGGAGCAGGATGATGTCGAACGATAGACGGGTGGCGCTGGTCACCGCTGCGGCGGGCGCCGGCATCGGGGCGGCGGTGGCGAGGCGGCTGACGGCTGACGGCCGGGACGTGGTGGTAACCGACGCCCACGAGCGCCGCTGCCGGGAGTTCGCCCATGCCCTTTCCGAGGACCTCGGGCGCGATGTCGCTGCCTATCACCTCGACGTGACCGACCACGGCCAGGCACGCGCCGTGATCGATGACGTGGTGGGCAGCAAGGGCAGGCTCGACGTGCTCGTCAACAACGCCGGTTGGTCGAAGATCGAGCCGGTGTCCGAGATGTCGCTGGAAACCTGGCAGCGCTGCCTCGACGTCGACCTTACCGGCACCTTTGTGTGCATGCGCTACGCACTGCCGGCGATGATTGCCGCAGGCGGCGGCTCGATCGTCAACATCTCCTCGATCGCGGCGTGGGAGATGTCGGACGCCCACGGCGCCGCGTACTCGGCCGCCAAGGCCGGCATTCTGGCGCTGACCCGGGTTGCCGCGGCCGAGAACGGGGAGCACGGCGTGCGCATCAACGCCGTCGCGCCCGGGCTGATCTACAACGATTTTCTGCGCAAGGTCTATCCCGAGGAGTTCTTCCGAGACTACCTGTCGGAGACGGCATTCCTCGGCCGCATCGGCAAGCCCGACGATGTCGCGAGCATGGTTTCGTACCTTGCCTCGGACGAGGCCTCCTATATCACGGGCGAGGTTTTCACCGTCTCAGGTGGCGTCTCGGCCCGGGGATAGGGGAAATGGGGTCAGGTTGAATTTACGGGGAATGGGGTCAGATTGAATTTCCCCCGGTAAATTCAACCTGACGCCTTTTCCTGCGACAGCGACTTCAACAGGCCATACATCATCAACAGCAGAACCACGCTGACCGGCAATGCGGCGATGACGGAAGCGGTCTGCAGGGCGTGCAGCCCGCCGGCCAGCAGCAGCACGGCGGCCACCAGCCCCATGCCGAGCCCCCAGACCACGCGAAAACGCCGGGGCGGATGATCGTCACCCATGCTGAGCATGGTGGTGATGACCAGCGTGCCCGAGTCGCATGAGGTGATGAACCAGGTTGCCAGCAGGAGAGTGGCGAGCGCCGAGACGCCCCAGGTCAGCCAGGTGAGGCCGCTCATCGCTGCGATGGTGCTGTACAGGGCCGCCTCGAGATTGCCGTCGCGCACGAGGTTCATGATGCCCGCGGTTCCCGGGCCGCCTTCGGCGAGGAGTTCCAGGTAGAGTGCATTGCCGCCCAGCAGGCTGATCCAGATCACGCCCAGGGCCGTCGGCACGAACATGGCGCCGGCAACGAACTCCCGGAGCGTGCGGCCACGCGAGATGCGTGCGATGAACATGCCCACGAAAGGCGCCCAGGAAATCCACCAGCCCCAGTAGAAAATGGTCCAGGCGCTCTGCCAGTCGGCGGTGGCCTTGTCGGCCGCGGTCCAGAAGCCCATGGGAATCGCGGCCCACAGATAGTCGCCCGCGGTCGTCGTGAGAAAGCCCAGGAGCCACTCGGTAGGGCCGCAGAACAGGAAAAACCCGAGCAGTACCACGGTGAGGTAGATGTTCCACTCGGAAATGATGCGAATGCCACGGCCGATGCCCGAGACCGCGGACAGGGTGGCTACCGTGGATATGGCTGCGATCAGCGCAATCTGCGTCACGACGCCCGGGTCGGCGCCGAACAGGGCATTCAGCCCGGCGCCCATCTGGGTGACCCCGAGACCGAGCGAGGTGGCCGTGCCGAACACCGTGCCGAATACCGCCAGGAGGTCGACCAGGTGCCCGACGGGGCCGTAGATGCGGTTGCCGAGTACCGGATAGAGGGCGGAACGGAACGTAAGCGGCAGCTTTTTGCGGAAGCCGAACCAGGCGAGGCAGAGGCCGGCCAGAACATACAGCGACCAGCCGTGAATGCCCCAGTGAAAATAGGTGACGCGCACGGCGAACTCGGCGCGTTGTATGTCCAGCGCCAGGTTGCCCGCGCGGTCGGCATGGGGATTGTTCGGATAGCCTCCAGGTGCGCTGTTGTCGAAGTAGTAAAGCGGTTCGGCGATGGAGAAGAACAGGATTCCGATACCCAGACCAGCCGAGAACAGCATGGCGAGCCACGAGAAGTTGCTGAATTCCGGCCGGGCATCGTCATCGCCCAGCCGGATGCGGCCGTAGCGGCTGCACATCAGGAACAGGCAGACGAACACGGCACTGCATACGGTCAGTACGTAGTACCAGTCCAGCGTGCCCTCGATCCAGCCCCGGATTTCGGAATACAGGGCGCCGGCACTGTCGAGGAAGGCTACGGAGAGGACGGCGAAGGTCAGCACCATGCCCTTGGCGGCGAGCGCCATGCCGGGGTGCAGCCCTTTCCAGAGCCCGGTTGTGGCCACGGCCGGCGTGGTTGAAGAGACCGCCCCCTCCGATCTGGCGTCCTTCCCTTGCGTCACTCGCGATCCCGAATTTGTAGGGCGCAGCCATCTTCCGGGAATTCCGGCGGCGGGTCCAGGCGCCGCGGGCTGAACGCCGCCACCGCCGGTTACATCGGCAATGGCACGGGAACCGGAGCCACATCGGGATGGCTCTTCCCGATCAGCGGCTTCAGGGTCTCGGCAAGATACCGTTCAATCCCGTCCAGTTGGGCCGAATAGAGCATCCTGGTCTGTATCATGCCCTGGACGATCGCCCAGGTAGCCAGGAGCGGTGAGCCGGGACTGTCGTAGCCAAGAACCCTGCCGTCTCTCTGGAGTGCAGACAGGCGATCTGCGATTTCGCC
>JAPOON010000236.1 GCA_026713405.1 Gammaproteobacteria bacterium | reverse complement strand
CGGCCGAGCATCGCATCGACGACCAGCCTTGCGCAGTACGGCCCCAGGGTGAAACCGGCGTCGCCCGGTACCGCGAAGTACAGGCCCGGCATGGAGTCGACCGGGCCCAGCACCGAGACCAGGTCAACGAGCGTATTGACGCCGGCCCAGGCGCGCTGCAGCCGCAGGTTGCCGAGGTTCGGGACCAGGTGCCGGGCCAGACCGAGGTTGCCCGTAAGGCTCTCCGACATGACTACCGGGGGAAGGTCATCGCGGTCCCTGGCAGCGGGCCAGCCGCCGCCAATCAGGACCTGCCCGGTGTCGAGCTGCTTGATGGTAATCGCCTGCCCGGCGTGCTGAACGAGGTGGTGCATCAGGGGCTCGGCCGGTTCGGTAATGCACATCTGCAGGAGTTCCCCGGTGCAGGGCAACTCGATGCCAAGGGTCGCGGCCAGCCTGCCGGACCCGGCACCGGCGGCGATCAGTACGCGTCCGGCCCGAGTGGAGCCTCGATCGGTGGTGACGAAGTAGCCGGGCCGACCCTGTTCCAGCCCCAGGACGCGGGTGCCGTGCCGGACCCGGGCACCGGCGCCGACTGCCTGGCCGCGCATCGCGTCCATCGCCAGCAGGGGATTGATCTTGCCTTCCTTGGCGCAGTACAAGGCCCCCTGCACGGCGGGGTTGAGATGGGGCGCCAGGCTGAGCAGTTCCTCCCGGCCCACCAGGTCGGTCTCGATCCCGTGTTTGCTCTCCAGCCGACTCTTGGCCGCCAGCGCGTCCATCTCTTCGCGGCTCTCTGCAATCATGAGCCCTCCGGTGACGCGGTACTCGATGGGCTCGCCCAAGTGCCCGGCAACTTCGCCCCAGTAGTCTATGGCCCGGGGATAGGTGGGCAGCATCTGCAGGTAGTTGCGGACTCGCTCCGGGAATTGCCGTTCCATGCGGCTCTGCATCTGCCCGTGCAGGCTGCCGGCGTTGGCTGCCGATCCCGAGTCCTCGCCGGCATCGAGGCACAGGACGCCAATCCCTTCCTCGGCAAGCAGCCAGCTAGCGCTCAAACCGACGATTCCGCCACCGATCACCAGGACTTCGGCTTCCTGCTCGAACGGGTGCAGGCCAGCGCTCATCGCCGCGGCCCGCTCCGGCGGAGACAGGTGAGCGGCGCCGGTCGGCAAACAGCGTCGTGGCGGTAATTGGGACGCTTCAACGGTTGGCAGCCCTTCCCGGCAACATGGAATGACCATACGAATTGTGCGTACCGCGCACAATCGTCAACACTGCTTGATATATTGTTCGGGTGTGCGATTTGACGCCATGAAGAGTAATTTTGCGTTGCCTGCGCTACCTCTGCCGCGCCAGGTTTTACGACTGTTGAACATTGCCCCGAGCGCCATGTTCGCGTGCCGAAGCCGGCGACGGGTCCTGGGGACAGCGTTGCTGTATGCGTTGTTCTCTCACGGTGCCGCAGCCGCGCCGGCGCCCCAGGCGGGCGATGCGGCTGACACGCAGCGCCACCCCCTGGCGGGCCGCCCGGGCTCGGGTCCGGATACCCTCCCCGACACCGCGCAGGTCATCGACGAGCAAGGGCAGCGCCTGCGCGTCACCCCGCTCAAGGGCCTGGAGCGTCCCTGGGCGCTGGCCTTCCTGCCTGACGGGGCAATGCTGGTGACCGAGCGGCCGGGGCGCCTGCGGCGCGTGAATGCCGATTTCACGCTCGACCCGGAACCCATCGCCGGCGTCCCCGCCGTGCTGGCCGCGGCCTACAAGGGCCTGATGGACGTGGCGCTGCACCCCGGGTTTGCCGACAACGGGTGGGTCTACCTGACCTATTCCAAACGCCTGCCGGGCGAGACCGACACTGACTGGGACCGGTTGACCGGTCCCGCGGGAACCGCCGCGCTGGCGCGTGGCCGCTATGACGGTGCGCACGGGCTCCACGATGTGGAGGACCTGTTTATCGCCGACGCCGCGACCAGCGGCGTGAGTGCGGTACGTATCGCCTTTGGCGCCGACGACAAGCTGTACATGAGTATCGGTGCGCCCAGCTACCTGCTGGCCGAGGGTGGCACCAACCGCGTCGGCAGCGTGCACGATGCGCAGGACCCGGCCTCCCACGCGGGCAAGGTCCTGCGCCTCAACGACGACGGCTCCGCGCCCTCCGACAACCCCTTCATCGACGCGCCGGGCTACTACCCCGAAATCTACGCACTCGGTGTTCGCAATACCACGGGCATGGCGGTGCATCCCGGCACCGGCGCGCTGTGGGAAGTGGAGCACGGCCCCCTCGGCGGGGATGAGATCAATGTCATAGAAGCCGGCCGCAACTACGGCTGGCCGCTGGTCTCCTACGGCCGAGCCTACAGTGGCGAACGGACCGGCGACGGGTTCGGACCGGTGCTGCCAGGTCCTTCGGCGCCAGGCATGGTTGATCCGTGGCTGCACTGGTCGCCCAGTATTTCGCCGGGCGGCCTGGCGTTTTACATGGGCGACCGCTTTCGCGACTGGACCGGTCACGTTTTCGTCGGCGGCCTGCGCGGCGCGCAGCTGCACCGGGTGGCGCTGACCCGGGACGGATTACCACGCGGGCGGCAGTCTCTGCTGCTGTCGCTGGGTCAGCGCATCCGTGAGGTTCGCGAGGGTCCGGACGGCTTGCTGTACCTACTCACGGATCACGATCGCGGCGCACTTCTGCGGGTTGAGCCCGTCGAGGACTGACGAGCGGAGGAACCCGGACGAACCGCACGCGCGACGCTTCATACAGGGTGTATCAGGGTGTTCGCTACTGCTCGAGCCGGGCTGCGATTGGACTGTATGGGGCCACTATTTGTGCGCTAGGCGGTCTCCTGTGCGACCTGAGCCCCAAAACTATTGACACTAACGAATGCGCGAACCATAGTATGGTCAAGCGTACAAATGCGCAGGCGCTACGTACGTTTATAGGGGGGTCAACTCGGCAAGTCGACATCGATCGGATAGCGACGGGCCGAGGTTTACCGACAGCAGCCAGTGGGTTTTGCAGTCGTTCAGACATGGGGTGTTCGACTGCCCGCCGCTGGCCGCACCTGAAGCCAGTTAGGGGGAACAAGTTGATGAATCACCGTCTTACGCCAATTAGCCAGGCAGTGCAATGCGCACTGATTGCAAGCGCGGCCGCGGGGGCGGGCCTTACCGCGACCATCGCCAATGCGGAGGAAACTTCTATCGTGGAGGAGG
>JAPOON010000235.1 GCA_026713405.1 Gammaproteobacteria bacterium | reverse complement strand
TCGCCTTTCACCCCCTGGGCACCGACTACCTCGGGCGCGACATGCTCGCCCGGCTGATGTCCGGCGCCCGCGTTTCCCTGTTCATCGGTATCTTCGCGCCCATCCTCTATATCCTGTTCGGCGTCGTTTACGGCGCCACTGCCGGCTTCTTCGGCAGGTGGGTGGACCAGGTACTCATGCGCTTCTCGGATTTCGTGGTGGCATTGCCCTTCCTGCTGTTCATGATCCTCATCCGGGTCGCCTCCGGGGTGCAGCCCGGCGAATCGGGCATCGCGCCACTGGTGATCGCCCTGGTGCTGCTGGGCTGGCCGGCGACCGCCCGGCTGGTGCGCGGGCAGATCCTGCAGATTCGCGAAGAGGGCTACGTCAGCGCCTCGCGGCTGCTCGGCGCGAAAACCGGTTACCTGGTGCTGCGACACATGATTCCCAACACCATGGGCGTCATCCTGGTCACCCTGACCTTCGCCGTGCCGAGCGCCATCTTCACCGAGGCCTTCCTGTCCTTCATCGGCATGGGCGTGGCGCCGCCGGAAGCCTCCTGGGGGAGCATGTGCAACGAGGGCATCAAGACCATGCTCACCTACCCCCACGAACTGATCTTTCCGGCGCTCTTCATCAGCATCACCGTGCTGGCATTCAACCTGCTCGGCGACGGGCTGCGCGACGCGCTCGATGCCCGCATGAGAGGCACTGAATGAGCGTGCTGCCGATAGTCTTCCGCCTGTGTCCCGCGCTGGTTGCGCGCACAGGGTGCACCCCATGACCGCCTTGCTCACTGTCGACGATCTACGGGTCGAGTTCGACACCTACGGCGGTGTCGTGCAGGCGGTGCGCGGCGTCAGTTTCAACGTGGAGGCGGGCAGGACGCTGGCCATCGTCGGCGAGTCCGGCTGCGGCAAGTCGGTAACGGTACAGAGCATGATGGGCTTGATCCCCATGCCGCCGGGGCGCATCACGTCGGGTTCCGCGAAACTGAACGGCGCCGAAATCCTCGGGCGCGCCCAGGTGAACGGCGCCAGCATCCGCGGCGCCCAGATCGGCATGATCTTCCAGGACCCCATGACCTCCCTGAACCCCACCATGACCATCGGCGCCCAGATCGCCGAGACCCTGCAGGTTCATCGGGGTTATTCGAAGCAGCAGGCGCTGGCACGGGCGATCGAACTGCTGGCTTTGACCCGCATCCCGGAGGCGGAGCAACGGGCCGCGCAATATCCCTTCGAGTTCTCCGGGGGCATGCTGCAACGCTCCATGATCGCCATGGCCATCGCCTGCGAGCCGGCCATACTGATAGCCGACGAGCCGTCGACCGCGCTGGACGTCACCATCCAGGCACAGATTCTCGACCTGCTGCGCGACCTGCAGCGCGAGAACGGCATGGCCATCATCCTGATCACCCACGACCTCGGGGTGGTGGCACGCATGGCGGACCGGGTGGCGGTCATGTACGCAGGCCGGATCGTCGAGAACGGCACGGCGGACGATGTATTCTACCGCTCCGCCCACCCCTATACCCTTGGGCTGAACGCGGCCATGCCGACCAACGATCCCGGCGCCGAACAGGAACTCACGCCCATCGACGGCAGCCCGCCGGACCTGTTCGCCCCCCCGCAGGGGTGCGCCTACGGTGCCCGCTGTCCCTACAGCATGCGCGTCTGCGGCCCCAACGATCCGGGCGCCTTCGAACTCTCGCCCTCCCACTACACCCGCTGCTGGCTGCACCATCCGGCAGCCGGGCAGCGGATCGCCGGCATCCATTACCGGGAAGCGTCGTCGTGAGCCGGGATCTGCAAGCGGCCTTGCGGCCCGTTGCCCGGAAACAGCCTGGTGAACCTTTGCCGGGCGGCTGCCTGGCGCATCGTTGTCCGGAAGCAGCCCGGTGAACACCGTCCTCGACGCACGCAATGTCACCAAGCACTTCCTGATCGGCCGCAATCAGCGGGTGCAGGCGGTGGACGACGTCAGCATCGCCATCGCCGAGCAGGAGATCGTGGGGTTGGTGGGGGAAAGCGGGTCGGGCAAGTCCACCTTCGGCAAGGCCATCCTGGGCCTGCACGACAAGACCGGCGGCACGGTGACCTTCAAGGGCGAGACCCTGCCGCAACAGTACGGGCCCGCTGATTTCCAGCGCTACGCCCGGCGCATGCAGATGATCTTCCAGGACCCCTATTCCTCGTTGAACCCGCGCATGACGGTGGGCGAGATCGTCGGCGAGGGCCTGCGGCTGCATTCAGACCTGGGCGGCCGGGAAGTCCGCGACCGCTGCGCCGATTGGCTTGAGCGGGTGGGCCTGCAGGCCGACCACATGGCCCGTTATCCCCACGAATTCTCAGGCGGCCAGCGGCAGCGCATCGGCGTCGCCCGGGCGCTGGTGCTGGAACCCGAATTCGTCGTCTGCGACGAGCCGATCTCGGCACTGGATGTCTCCGTGCAGGCCCAGGTGGTCAACCTGCTCGACGAATTGAAGTCATCCATGGGACTGACGCTGCTGTTCATAGCCCACGACCTGTCGATGGTGCGCTACGTGAGC
>JAPOON010000234.1 GCA_026713405.1 Gammaproteobacteria bacterium | reverse complement strand
CGGCTGCAAGGCGTCGCGTTTCATTGTGGACTTTCGAGCAGGCGGAGGTTAGCTTCCGAGCCATAACGACAATTATTGAGGGGATCAATAATGATCAATCGGTCGCTTCGTGTTCTATCCCTGTTCGGCGTCTGGGCTCTGTGTGCGAACATCGGGTTTGCCCAGGAGAGCCAGCAACCGGACGCCGCCGGCTCCCAGCAGATTCAGGAAGAAACCATGCCGGCGGAAGTCTCGGAGGAATCAGCCGCCGCGCCGCCGCCCATCGAGGAAATCGTCGTAACCGGGTCGCGTATCCGGCGCGATGCGTTCACCAGCGCCTCGCCCATTCAGGTGATCACCACCGAAACCTCGGCACTCGCAGGATTGCTGGACACCGCTGAAATCCTGCAGGGCTCCACAGCCGCCTCAGGCCAACAGATCGACGACAGTTTTTCCGGATTCGTCACGGACGGGGGGCCGGGCTCGCTGTCCGTCTCGTTGCGGGGCTTCGGCGAACAACGCACCCTGGTTCTGGTAAACGGCAAGCGCTGGGGACCGTCCGGCGTGCGGGGCGCCACCAACTCGGTGGATCTCACCGCCATTCCCAGCACCGTCATCGCCAGATACGAGATTCTCAAGGACGGCGCTTCCTCCGTCTACGGCGCCGATGCCGTCGCCGGTGTGATCAACGCCATTACCAGGAAGCGCTTCGACGGTTTCCAGGTCAGTGCCGAAACCTTGTTGCCCGAGGAGGGGGGCGCGGAGAGCTACGTCGTTGACGCCACCTGGGGCAAGGTAGGCAGCGACTGGTCTTTCAACATCGCGGCTGGTTACGACAAGCGTGTCGAGATGGTCCCGTCCGACCGCGGGTACTCGGAATGCCCCCAGCGGCCGCGCTACACGGACCAGGACGGCGACGGCGTGGTGGACAATACGAATCCGGAGACCGGCGAGCCCCTGTGCTACGGCTTCATCTACGGCTTTGTGGTGTCGCCGTTCGGGTGGGTGCGTCACGAGCCCAGCCTTTCGACACCCGACCCGGGCAACCCCTACTTCTCCGGCCCGCAACAATTCGGCATTCCGTACTACACCCGGGTTCCCCCCCACGGCTGGAAGCCCGGTACGGACCCGGCGGACGAGGAGCCGGCATGGGACAACGAAGGACAGTTCTATCGGGATGAGCGCGAGCGGGATTTCGAAACCTTCTTTCCCGAGCGGGAACTCATCTCCATCACCTCGTTCGGCGACAAGGACTTCGATATCGGCGGCCGCTCCGCCAATGCCTACTACGAACTCTATTACAATCACCGGTCCACGGAATTCAGCGGCTACCGGCAGTTCTTCCCGGCCGTGCCGGCCAGCAATCCGACCAACCCCTTCGGCGTCCATGGTCCCCTGGGGGCGATTTTGGGGCGCGGCTTTACGGTGCTGCCGGTGCTTCCCAGCTACGACTTGACGAGCAACACGAACAAGGTCTCCGTCGACCGGGTCAACTTCTTTGTCGGTCTCGACGGCGACATCTCGGAGTCGTGGAGCTATTCCACCTATGCGGGCTACAGCTGGTCCAAGGGCGATTACACGGGCCCGTCATTTATCGCCGACCGCGTTGCCGCCTCGCTGAACGCCACCCTGGATGCCAACGGCAACCTGGTCTGCGCAGACAACAGCATTCCGGGTTGCGTGCCGGCCAATCTCTTCACCGAAGACGCGCTGTTGCGCGGGCAACTGCCGGCGGACGTGCTTGCTTTCATCGCCAAGGAGATCGAGGGAGACACAACCTACAAGAGCATCCAGTTCTCCGGGTACGTTACGGGCAGGCTGTTCGAATTCCCGAACGGCGAGGATGTCATGGCCGTGCTCGGCTTCGAGATACGCAACGAGGACATCAACGACGTACCCGACATCGATGCCCAGAACGACAATCTCTGGGGACTCACCTCGTCGGGAATCACGACCGGTGACGATACGGTCAAGGAATTCTTCAGCGAACTGGAAGTGCCGCTCCTGAAACAGGTGCCGCTGGCCGAGGAAATGGTATTCAACGGCTCGGTGCGCTGGACGGACTATGACTCCTACGGCGATGACATCACCTATCGCCTGGCGCTCGACCACCAGGTGATTCCATCGGTGCGCATGCGCGGCACCTACGGCACATCGTTCCGGGCGCCGGACCTGTTCGAACAGTTCCTCGCCAACCAGACCGGTTTCGCGAGCGGTTTTCTTGATCCCTGCATCACCTACGGAGATCAATTCGATCCGGACGACGTGGTCTACCAGAACTGCGCCGCCGAGGGACTGCCCCCGGACCTCGGGGCGGACGGTGTCCCGAGCATTCGCAACGTGATTGGCGGCAACCCGGACCTCAAGGCGGAGACGTCGGACTCCTGGACCGCCGGCGTCGTCTTTCAGCCCGAGGAGCTGGGCATCTCGCTGGCCTATACCTGGTGGGAGCTCGATCTCAAGAACACCGTCGAGGATCCGTCAACCAGCTATATCCTCGGTGTCTGCTATGGCTCCCAAGGGCGGACTCATGCTTTCTGCGAGCGCATCGCTCCTCGCGGAGACGACGGCTTTCTGACCGATGTGGACGCGTCGCTGTTGAACGTCGGCCTGCAGGTTGCCCGGGGCGCCGATTTCGACTTTCGCTACGAGAAGGAGTTCTCGCGCTTCGACCTGATCATAGACGGCACCGCGACCCGCCTGGTGTCCCAGCGCACGCAACTGTTCGATGATGAATGGGATTCCGTGGGAAATTGGGGCTTCCCGAAGTGGGTCGGCGAAGTCGACTTCAGAATCGACTGGCGCGACTGGATGTTCTTCTGGCGCGCCCGCATGGTCGGCAAGTCCCATGAAGACCCGGTTTTCGATCCGGGCACCGCCAATCGGGACCGGCCTACGTCGACCGATAACGAGTGGTTTCACTCCGCCTCGGTTCGCTACCAGAATGCGGACTGGGTCGTTCTTGCGACGCTGAGGAACGTTTTCG
>JAPOON010000233.1 GCA_026713405.1 Gammaproteobacteria bacterium | reverse complement strand
GTGCCAAGTACCCACGGTTGCTCTCCGCACGGCATCCGTCCGCCTATTTCCACGTCCGTTGACCGGGCAAGGCGCCGCCTTGTCGCAAACTGCCGACGGACCCCGATGCGGCCTGCAACCAGAAGCGAGCGGCGAAGCTGCGCGCACGTCGCTGTCGGGGTCTTGGTCCTTCGCGGCGATCGAGCCCGCGCGTTTGACGTCCGGGGGATAGAACACAGGCCGTCGCCCTTACCCCAGCATTTCTGCGGCCGTTTCGGTATCGACGAACATCACCCCGTCGGGGGCGGGTTCGAACTTGGCCACGAATCAGGCTCCGTGTGGCGTGAGTGCCACCCCGGCCCCCACTCTGACGGAGTCAGGAATGGCGGCCGGGGTGCCGGCGGCGGCGCCAACAGGCGCTCGTCGCTCCGGGCAGGGCCTCGCGCTCGGCTGGCGCCTGGACCACCGTGCCGCGCAGCCCCTCCACAGCCATCATCAGGTCCCTGTCGGCCCCGATCAGCTCGCCTTTCACCGGATCGGCAGCCTGTCCCGGCCTCGATCCGGGGCCCGGGGCAGGCTGCGGTTCGAGGGTCATTTAGGCACTTGCCGAGGCCACATGCGTTAGGCTGGCCTTCGCCGCCTCCACGCCGCTCTTCATGGCGCCGTTAAGGGAAGGCAAGCGGGTGTAGTCGCCAGCGAGGAACAGCGCCCGCATGCCGTTGGGTTGCGCGATGCGGATATTGTGCATTTCCTTCAGCATGCCACCCGGCGTCAGGCAAACCGCTTCCGGCCAGCGGTAGACCCGGGCGAACAGGGGGCTTTGCGGCATTGCCGGAAAGAAACGGCGCATTTCCGCGACCGTTCGGCGTATAGCCTCCTCGTCGTCAAGGGCGAAGAGCTCCCTCGCACTGCCGCCGGTTACCAGCGCGTGCACCAGGGACTTGCCGGGAGGCGCCGCATCGGGAGTCACGGCCTTCAGATCGGTCACCATGGTCAGAAACGTCGGGGCACCGGGTGGAAACAGCCCGGCATGCGAGTCCTCGGGCAGGATATTGGCGTCCAGCCCGAACGCGATATTGCAGCATGCGCTGTAGGTCACCCGCCCGAGCACCGCCTTCGTTACCTCCGGCAGGTCTGGAACGATCCGTCCGGTGACCGAGGCCGTAGTGGTGCAAATGACGGCATCTGCCGGGATCGTTTCTCCGCCTGCCGTGACGACGCCCGTGGCCGTCCCGTTCTCAATCACGATGCGCTCGACCGGCGTGGAAACGCGAACATACTCCGCCGTGGCGCCCGCCAGTGCCTTGGCAAGCGCGGCGATGCCCTGCCTTGGCAAATGGCTGCGCGCCGCCGGGTTTAAGCTCCACTGCCACAGCAAGGCCATGCCGAATGCCGCGCCGACCTGCGTGGAGCTCCCCGCGGTGAAGCAATCGAGGTCCAACTCCCCGGCTTGATTCAGATACCGGGTGAGAGAGTTGGCGCGCGCAAAGTCGGCGAAGCTCTCCCTGGTATCCAGGTCGAGCATGCGGGCATGGTCCTCGAAATCGAGATCTCCGGCGCGCTTGCGCAAGATCCGGAACAGCCGCGCAATCTCCCACAGCCCGGCAAACGTGAACTGCGGCGAGAAAAGGAAGGTGCGTAGCGTCGTCAGCTTCTGCCTCGCGGTGCCCTTCACATAAGCTCCCCAGAATCGGCCGCCGGCGTAAAGGTTGCCGCCTTTCCTCCTCGGACTCGGCAGCAGTTCGACGTTCAGCGCTTGAGCCAGGTCTCTCGCGGTGGCCATTGACTCATGGATGACGCTCGCGCCGCCGTGGACGTGAAATCCATCAATCTCCTCGCAGAACATGCGCCCACCAATGCGGTCGGAGGCTTCCAGCACCACGATGCGACTGCTGTCGCCCGAGCTCCGCGAAGCCAACGTCCAGGCGGCGGCCAGGCCGGCTGCACCAGCTCCAACGACCACGAATTGCGGGCCGCCGACAGCCGGCTTTGGTCCGATGTCACTCATGTGGCCGGCTACGGCCCGTCCCAGGGGGCGACATGTGTGTGAAGCCCGACAAGCCTTGCCCACCCGCTTCGTGCTTCTGCCGGAAGTTCACCGCCGGCTCGGGGTCGTGCGCGGCGCGCCGGGCACGGTCGCTACGATTTCCGGGGCCTGGGCGTACGCCTGCCCCACCTCGAATGTGGCACATGCAACCGTCAGCACCGCCAAGAGGTTGGCGATGACAGTGAGCGAAGGGGGAGCCGCCGCAAGGCCTCCGAAGCGAATGGAACCTCGATCGCGCGCACGAAGCCCATCGCTGGACCCTGCATTCGTGCAATTGTTCGGGAGCCCGCCGCCCACCGGTGCGAGGATCAAACACATAGCCGGCAGATTACAATACTCTACATTTGGTGTAGGGGGTTGGGGACATCCGTGACAGGCGGCCCGGACGGCTCCGGGCCCGACGACGTCAATTGCGCACGCCGCCGAAGGCACCCGTGATCGTACCGCGTTCGAATATCCCCCCAACCTCTTGCTGGTCGGGACCGTAGAAGCGCCCCCGGATTCGCTCAGAAGGCGACTCGTATCGTTCGAAGCCACCCTCCTCCAGTGTCAGGTCGTGCCATTCCATATCAGGCCGAGAGGCGCCTCCCCCGATGACAGCAATTCCGCTGAACCGCACGTCGGCCTCCATCCCGGTAGCGCCGAATTCCACGCGAATTGTGGCGTCGCCCTGGAGCGCTTGACCTCGGTCGGACCCAACCGCGAGGTCCCGGCCGAGCATGAGGCCGGACCATTGCGCCGTCGGCCCGGTCAGGATCGGGTTGACCCCCGACGACTCTCCAACCGCATAAGCCTTGACCCGCGTGTAGCCCCGGTTGGGGTCGGCGGCGTTGGTGAACAAGTCGGCCTGGGTAGCGAAGAAAGCGTATTCCATCCATCCGCCGTAGACTTCCACGTCCGTCCACTCGAAGCTCGCGTCCTCCCGGACGATCCTGATTCCCGGCCGGGTCCCCACCAGCGTCAAATCCAGATTCTCCACGCTGAACCTGGTGGGATCCGAATACCGGATGAAACCGATCGAGCACGTGTCGGCGCGACAACGGGTCGGGATGCGCTCGGCGTCACCATTGCCGAGATAATTCACGAGATCGCCGTACAACACGGAGTTGGCGTCCGCCAGAATCCCCTCAAAGGCGGCCCGCAGCGGTGCATCGGGATCGTGTACGACCGCAGGCTCGCTGCCGCCGCAGGCCGTCAGCGCGAGCACCGTCGCAACGGCCCAGGCTTTAGGAATCACGCTCCTACCCTCCCAATTGGATACGGCGAACGGCCACCCGATATTGTGCCAAGTACCCACGGTTGCTCTCCGCACGGCATCCGTCCGCCTATTTCCACGTCCGTTGACCGGGCAAGGCGCCGCCTTGTCGCAAACTGCCGACGGACCCCGATGCGGCCTGCAACCAGAAGCGAGCGG
>JAPOON010000232.1 GCA_026713405.1 Gammaproteobacteria bacterium | reverse complement strand
GCTGCAACTGCAGCCCGATATCTCGGCTGTTACACCTGCCGACGTCATTGCCAATACGGGGCCGAGGTCCGGCGACAGCGGCGGCACCAAACTGGAAACCTGGTCGCTGGACGTGGAGACCACCGGCGCCTTCAAGCTTGGCACGCGCCTCATCGATGCAGCGTTTGGCGCCGGATTCCGTCAAGAGCGTTTTCGCATCCGCGCCGGTGACTTCGCGTCCTACGGTTGCGGCCTCCCAGGCAACACCGGCGAAGCCCCGGCGCCGCCCGTGGCGTTGGACGCGGACGGCAATGTGATCCAACTCATCGGCGAGACGACCATCTGCGGCCATCAGGGCTATCCGGGCTATTCGCCCATCAACGCACGCTTTGGCGAAAGAGACCGACCGAGCTACTCAGCCTGGAGCGATTTTCACCACGAAGTAACCCCGGTATGGAGCCTCGAAACCGCCGTCCGGTGGGAGCAGTACGAAGGCGCCGGAGACAGTGCAACCGGCATGTTGGGAACTCGTCTCGACCTGTCACCCGCGGCCGCGCTGCGGGCCACGGCATCCACTGGATTCCGCGCGCCCAGCCTGCCCCAGCTCGGTTTCAACACAATCGTGTTCTCCGGCAGTGCAGAAACCGGCCTCTCGGTATCGGGGCATCTCGAAGACGGGGCCGCCCGGAAGTACTTTGGTCAGGGACGCGAGAACCTCCAGCACGAAACCTCTCGCAGCATGTCCGCCGGCATCGTTCTAACCCCGCACCCTGATATCACCCTTTCGGCGGATGCCTTCTGGATCCGCCTCGAGGACCGCATCACGCTCACCAGTTACACGACTGATTGCGCCGGCGTAGACGCCGACGGCTGCGCCAGCCTGTCCCGAGAACGACAGCTCCCCCCGACAATTTCCGACATCAAGTTTTACGATAACGTGGTCGATACGCGAACCACCGGACTGGACGTTGTGGCACGTTACGACAGGGGCCTGTTCGAAGGCGACCTGACACTGACTGGCGCCCTCCACTTCAACGAGACGGAGATCACCGAGGGCCGCGAGTCGATCGGCAGCGCAACGCAATCCTACATTGAGAAGGGAAATCCCCGGCAGCGCCACCGCGTCGCCGCCGATTGGACTGGCAATCCGCTCGACCTCCACCTGGGCCTGAATTATTACGGCAAAACTGTGTCCCAGTGGCTTGCGTTTGGGGAAGACTGCCCCGGCGAGGCCAGCGCCGCCTGGATTACCAACGCCTCGGCCGGCTGGCGCTTCGAGAGCGTTCGGCTCAGCGCTGGCGTCGACAACGCCTTTGACGCGTATCCCGACGAGATCAATTCATCGTGTTCTGCATTGTTGAATGACACCCGGGGCTGGGGCGTGCGGTACAACCCGGACGTGCCCTATGGACTTTCGGGCCGTATCTTCTGGACGCGCGTCGACGCGCGCTTCTAATTGGCCAAGCTGGAACGGCAGTCCAGGCACTCCTTCCTGCTTCCAGAAACAAGTAGATCCCGACGGAGCCATCCTCAAGGAATGGTCGCGGCGGAAAAAAGAACGCCCGTGGATCCCTTGTGGTACGCTTTTTCGGAGGGGCAGAAATGCGTAGGGACGACGTCCGGCCTACCGTTCTGACCGGGGAAAGCCGCATGAAAAGGAAGGTGGGCCTGCTTCGACATCGCCGCGATCTTGCCCACGCGGGCGCTGGTTACTTTGGCTCGTGACGGCTTAAAGGGGGAAGTCCGGGGTGACGGCAAGAATTACCCGGCAAGCTTCCGATTTGCGGGAATCAAGCGTCGCTGGGATTTCGGCTTTGACCTGGACAGGCTCTCACACCTGTATGCCATCACAATCGGACCGGATGGGATC
>JAPOON010000231.1 GCA_026713405.1 Gammaproteobacteria bacterium | reverse complement strand
GAACCTGATGCTGTTCCCGGAGGGGACGCGCGCGCGCGGCCGTCACCTGTCGCACTTCAAGCACGGCGTCTCGATTCTGGCCCTGGAGGCGAATGTGCCGGTGGTGCCGGTCTACCTGGAGGGCCTGAAGCAGATCCGGCCGCCAGGTACGCGGGAAGCGCGGCCGGGGCCGGTGGCGGCGCATGTGCTCGACCCCATCCGGTTCGATCCGGATACGACGGTTCCGGAAGCCACCGAGCGCCTGTATACGGCGATGCGTGACTTCCACGAGCGGATTCTCGAAAAGAACGGCTGAAGATGCGAATGCGCCAACCCGCGTGGAAAGTGGGAAACGGGCGCGAACCCGGCTCTTCAATCCGCCCGGCGCTCTGCCAGGGTGGACGACAATTCAGGGGCTGGAAAAACACAACCCCCGGTTAGCGGAGCAGGTCTCCGGTAACCGGGGGTGTGCAGGGGGAGGAAAGCGGTATTCGTTACCGCTCAGGCTGCCGCTTTTGTGGCGCTGCTCTTCGTCGAGGAGCGTTTTGCCTGCGGCTTCTCTTCGGCTTCGGGGCTGAATGCCTTGCGAATCGTTTCGTTGCCGGCGTTGAACGCGTCACGCAGCATTTCGCCGCGGACTTTCATGGTTTCCTGGGTGCTGTTCCAGAGTTGCTCGCCGTACTCGCGCTGCAGGTCGACGAAGCCACTGATGTCCTTCACTTCGGGCAGCCTGCCGGCGAAATCCTGGTTGAACTGAACGTAGTCGTTGAAGTTCTTGGAGTCGAACTCGGCGAGCTTGCGGAACCACTCGGAGTTGAGTTCCATCAGGTCTCGGCCAAGCTTCATCTGTTGCTCAAAAGGGTTCATCGATTACCTCTATCTGGTTTCAGTAGTTGAGTCAGCAGAAATGCTGCAATGCACAAACACGCATATTGTGCACCACAGCATTTTTCGATGCAACCCTTTTTTGCGGTCTTTTTGCTGGGGCGATTAGAAGCTAATGCAGCGCAACATATCGAGCCTACTGCAACGCGCGTACGCCTGTCAGGCGAAGGTCAACGCGCGATCGAGTTGCCCAGTTAGAGCTGCAGCGAGTGGTCGGCGTGGTCGGTCAGCCCGTCCACGTCAAAGGTCATCATGACCAGGTCGTGCAGGCCGCCGTCGCGGTCTTCCACGAAATCCGTGAGCAGGGCTTCGGCGACAAACCCCAGGCGCTGGAAGGCGGCCTGGGCGCCGCGCTGGTCTGGCGTCATGTTGGCGGTCAGTTTCCTCAAGCCCAGGCTCTTGGCGATGTCGAAGATCTTTGCGCTCAGGTGCCGGCCCAGGCCCTGGCCGCGGTAGTCCTGCCCCACGGTGAGCCGCAGTTCGCCAACGCGCCGCGTCCAGCGGGCCGGGGTGCGGTCCACCGTGGCGTAACCGGCCATGCTGTCGCCGTCGTAGGCGATGAGGGACAGGGTGGTGCCTTCGGCGACGTTGGCCAGCCAGCGGTCGACGGCATCCGGCTTGGTGATGTCCACGCGCAGGAAGAGCAGGTCCTGCTCGGGAAGGTTGCGGGCGAACGCCAGGATGGCTTTGCGGTCGCCGGCGCCGACGATGCGCAATTCAAGCTGGCGTCCGTCCGACAGGGTGACTTCCAGTGGGTATCGCTCAAGAGTGCTTTCAATGCTTGCTGTAGCGGACATCAGTCCTCCCGTGTGTCGCTTTGCTGCGGCGTAATCAATTTGCCGTGGCGGGTTGCGGTTGTTCCGCCGCGGCGGATTTCGTCTGGGCCGCCGCGGGGGCTTGCGCCCGTTCCGCTACGGCCAACAGTTCTTCGAAGGCAGCGTCGACGCCGTTCGCCATGAGTTCCAGGTCGGGCATCAGGCGGGGGTCGCAGATGAAATTGAAATAGATGTTCTGGTTGTAGCTCGAGACCACGACCCCGTAGCCCAGGGTACCGCTCAGCATCAGGAACGCCAGGTTGTCGAGGATGCGGTGGCCGGCAAGGTACTGGGTGGTCTGCACGCCGGGAACATTGGTGCAGGTGAAGTTGAAGCCGAACATGGGCGGACGCGGCCCGAACGCCGGCGGCACGGGCAGGGGAAAGTTCGCCGTCATCGCGGTCGGGTCCCAGGGCGTGCCTACCAGGAGGGTGGGTGCCATGGCCACCGACGGCATGGAAGGGGCCGCCTCGGTCATCAACTGCATGGCCTGCGCCTCGCGGTTGTTCTTGATCTGCTCGGTTTCCCAGCGCACCTTGTGCAGCCGCGCGCCCATGTCCATGGGTTCGGCGTCGAATACGGGAAAAATGCCGGAGACGCGGTTGCCCAGCGCGCCGCGCTCGTCTTCGGTGCGCACGTTGACGGGACACATGATGCGCAGGTGCTGGCCGGCCGTACGCTCGTCGTGAGCCTTCAGGTACCGGGCGGCGGCCTCGGTCACCGTGGCGAGCACCACGTCATTTATGGTTCCGCCCAGGGTGGAGCGAATGCGTCGAAAATCGGCGAATGAGTACTTGCGCCACAGGAATTGGCGTTTCGGCCCCACCGGCGCAGCGTTCCAGGGCGCGGTAAGAACCGGCTCGGCCAGGAACCGCGTCATCGACTCGGTGGCCCGCCGCAGCAGTTCGGCACGCTCGGATGTGAAGTTCGCGGCCTTGAACGGATTCTCGCCGGACAGGGTGTGCACGGTCTCCAGTGCCGCTTCGGTGGCGAGTTCCACGGGGGAGGGCAGGGGCTGCGGATGCCAGGGTTCCGGTTCCGGCTGCGGCGCATCCTTCTGCAGGTCGAACAGCACCAGCGAGATATCGACACCGGAGGCGCCGTCGACCATGGCGTGGTGGCCCATCTGGGCAAGAATGGTGCGATCCTTGACGCCCTCGATGACGCACATCCGCCACAGGGGCTTGTCGCGCGGCAGCAGCGGCTCGTTGAAATCCAGTGCGGCGCGAATGGCATCGTCCAGCGTCGAACCTGCCGGCAGCCGGTGTCGCTTGAGGTGGTTGGCGAGATCGAAATCGGGGTCGTCCACCCATTTGGGGTGGGCGAGGTTGAACGGCACCATGGCCAGCCGCTGCCGATAGCGCGGCACCAGGTGCAGGCGCGAGGCGATGTGTCGATAAATCGTGTCGAACGGCACTTCGCCCTCGATCACGGCGATTCCCGCGCCGTTCATCGGGCCGCTGGCCGTCTCCGAATACAGAAACGATGCGTCCTGCGTGCTCAGCCGCATGATTGCTCCTCAGATCCCTGTTGGGGTGCTTTCAGCATGTTGTCGATGTCTTCCAGGCCCAATTTCAGTACCGCCGCTACCCGCGGGCTGGCGCCCGGTTTTTTTGATCTCATCCCGCCTGAGGCGGGTTCTTACTTGTCGCGCGGGTCGCCGGGCTGTTCGCCGGTACCCGAAACCATGTTGAAGAAGTTCTGCCAGGGCGCCATGCCGCCGGTCACCAGGTTGCGCAGGAACTCATCGCGCTGCTCTGCCGACGAGGCAATACGCTGCGTGAACTGCTCCAGCATCTGCTTCTGCACGCCGCCGACGTCCGGCAGGCCCATGAAGCGGCGCAGCTCTTCGGGCGTGAGATCCACTTCCACATTGATTTTCATAGCAATTTCACGGCCCGGAGAGGCCGTTCCGGCAAATTGTCATGGCAGATACAGTATCATGTGCCCGGCGGCGCCTGGCGTTTCCGGTGGTGCAGGCGGCGTGGGCCTGCCCGGCAATGCGTCCTGAAGGCGCCCCGGACGCGATGCCGGCGGCCAGGCAGCCAGCCCGCTTGTCCCAGGAAACCCATGGCCGCGATCCCGAGCGGCGCGGAGTGTACATCAGTGCTTTTATCGGCGCCATCGCCGATGCATGGCTCCTGAGTGAGTCACGAAAAAAGGAGATTGCAGTGAGCGAGACAGCCAACAACGATGCGGAAAAAGGCGCCGACGGAGTCGAGGGCCTTTCGCTCGGCAGCATGTGGGGCGCCGACCGGCAGAGCGTCACCGAAGCCTGGGAGCAATTCTCCCGGGACCTGGGCGCCCATCCGGCCCTGGCGCTGGAAACCCAGATGCGCTACCAGGCGGAGCTGGCCAACATCTGGTTCGGCAATGCGCCGGACAAACTGCCCGCGGACTCGCGCTTCGAAGACCCGGCCTGGAACGAGAACCCGATATTCAGGCGCGTTCGGCAGTCGTATGTCGCCTGGTCTCGTACCCTGGACGAGTGGGTGGAGAAATCCGGCCTCGTAGGCATCGACCGGCAACGCGCGCAGTTCCTCATGGATGCGGCCAAGGACATCTACGCGCCGGTCAACAGCCCGTTCACCCCGGAAGCCATCAGGAAGGCGATCGAGACCAACGGCGCGAGCGTGGTGAAGGGCATTCAGCAATTCTTCGACGACCTGCAGAACAATCACGGCTATCCGGCCGTGGCAGACCGCAATGCGTTCGAGTTGGGCCGGGAAGTGGCCGCCACCCGGGGCAAGGTGGTTTTCCGCAACGAACTGTTTGAACTGATCCAGTACGATCCCACCACCCCCAAGGTGCACAAGAAACCGCTGTTGTACGTGTTCAGCCAGGTGAATCGATACTATCTCGGCGACCTGACGCCCGACCGCAGCCTTTTCCAGCAACTGGTGGACAACGGTATCCAGGTTTTCGCCATGAGCTGGAAAAACCCGTCCCGTGACGATGCCCACTGGTCGCTGGCCACCTACACGGAAGGCGTGATCGAAGCGGCACGCATCACCAGAAGCATCACCCGCCAGCGGAAAATCGACATGATCGGCCTCTGTGCGGGGGGCATTGTCGCCGCGACGGCGGCAGGCGTACTCGAGGCCCGGGGCGACGACTGGCTGAATTCCCTCTCCCTGTTCGTTTCGATTCTCGACAACGAGCCGGGCGACAGCGGCTTCACCCTGTTCGTCACCGACGAATCGGTCGCTGCCCAGAAACAGCGCGTCCGCGCCCAGGGTGGCCTGACGGAGCGGGACATCCTGGAGATGTTCGCCATGTTGCGGCTCGACCAGAGCGTGTTCAGCTTCATGCGCAGCAACTATTTTCGCGGCGCAGACCCGCTCGCCCCTCCACTCCTGTTCTGGTCCCTGGACTACACCCGGGTCCCGGCCGAGTTCCAGTGCGACCTGATCGATCTCGGCCACACGAACCGTCTGGCGAACGGGAATCTGGAGCTGCTCGGGCACGGGCTCGACCTTTCGCGCACCGACTATCCGGTATACATCATGGCGGGCTCCACCGACCACATCACGCCATGGCAGGCCTGCTACCGCAGCGCGCAGCTGTTTGGCGGCGATATTGAGTTTGTACTTACCAGACAGACCCATACCCAGACCATCAGCGCCCGGCCGGACAACCGGCACCTGAGGTACTGGCGCAACGAGGCCCTGCCCCGTGACGCCAATGCGTGGTGGCAGGACAGCGAGCAGACGGTGGGCAACTGGCGCGATCACTGGGTCGCCTGGCTGAAGTCCCACTCCGAAGAAAAGGACGCGCCGGCCGCCCTCGGCAGCCGTGGCTATCCGCCGCTGGACGATGCCCCGGGCCTGTACGTCCGGGAAAAGTGACATGCACGAGCTCAAGAAGTACCCCAACCGGCGCCTCTACAACACCACCGAGAGCCGGTACGTCACCATCGAGGATGTGCGCAAGCTGATCGTCGCCGGCGAGAGCATCCATGTCGTCGACGGCAAGGGTGGTGAGGACATCACCCGCTCCGTGTTGCTGCAGATCCTGGCGGAGCAGGAGACCGAGGGGCACGAGAGCGTGCTGACCAACCGGGTGATCGAGAACCTCATCCGCTTCTACGGAGACCGCATGGGCGGCGTCGTGGGGCGTTATATCGAACAGAGCATCGTGGCCTTTCTGGATCACCAGGATCAGTGGCGTACCCATCTCAGGCAAATCAACGAGATGAACCCGCTCAACCTGATGCGCCAGGCGTTCGAACCGCGCTGGCCGGGGCAGCCGCCTCCGCGGCCGGATCGGTCGTCCGAGGAAGTCGATGAGCCCGAATCCGGCGACGACAAGTCCCGATAGCCGGCGTTGCCTGCATTGAATTGAATCCCGGCCCCGTTTGGGGGCAATGCCCGTTTTCACTCTCAAGGTGCAATGGATATGCAGTTTTCAGCACTGGCCATCGATCTGGACGGAACCCTGCTGGTGGGCGAGGAGGTTCCGGAAGCCAACGTCAATGCCGTGCGCGCGGCGCTGGATGCGGGCCTCAAGGTCATCATCGCCACCGCGCGCTGGTCTCATTTCGCGCTCGGTCTCGGCGAGCGGCTCGGCATCGACGGGCCGGGGATCGCCTGTTCCGGCGCCCAGGTGTACGACCCGGCGCTGCCCGGCGATGTCTTCGACCGGCGGCTGCCCGCCGATTTCGTCGAGGCGCTCTATGCGATCTGCAACGAGGAGCGGTGTATCGCCACGGTGACGCTCAGCGACGATGTCGAGATCAAGATGGACGGCCGGCCCGAGCAGCGATTCCTGGCGCCGGAAATGCGCTGGACGGAAAGGTTGCGGGTAATGAACGGGAACGTCCCCAGAATTGCCGCGATTCAGGGCAGCCGCTGCGGAGAGCGCATACGCGCAGAACTCGAGGAGCCTTTCCGCGATACGGTTGCCGTCCTGGACTCGATCGGCCCCACCGGCAAGATCATTCTCACCCTCACGGCTCGCGACGCCACCAAGGGAGCGGCGCTTGCAGCGGCCTGCGATCACATGGGTCTCGACCCGGCAACCGTCGTTGCCTTCGGCGACGCCGAGAACGACGTGGACATGTTCAGGCTGGCGGGCGCTTCAGTGGCCATGGGGCAGGCCGATGCCGCCACGAAGTCGGAAGCAACGTACATCAGCAAGCCGAACACGGAAGCAGGCGTGGCCCACGCCATTCACCGCTTGCTGGGGAGTGGAGAGCTCTGACTCAGTTCGTCAGTACGGTCACTCCGCTCAGACCGGGCGCCCCATAGACATGGGTATACCCGGTGCTCGGGTTATTCGGAACCTGCCGTTCGCCCGCTTCGCCGCGTAGCTGTACGCAGATCTCGTAGACCTGGCGCAAACCTGACGCACCCACCGGCTCGCCGTTGGCCATGCAGCCGCCGTCGGTGTTCACCGGCAGCTTGCCGTCGATCTCGGTGTAGCCTTCCTGCAGCCATTTCTCCTGATCGCCGTCGGCGCAGAAGCCGTTTTCCGCCATGTGCATGATCTCGGCGCCGGATTCCGTGTCCTGGAGTTGCGCCACATCGATGTCTTCCGGGCCGACGCCGGCCATCTCGAACGCCGTCGTGGATGCCTGGACGGTGGGCGCGGGCGCGCGGTCGAGCGCCTGTGACTGGGAGAACACCTCGAAGGAGCCGAACTGCCGCGTCTTTACGGCCACGGCCTTGAGGAATACCGGCTTTGACGTGAACTGGCGGGCCTTGTCCGCGCGGCACAGGATCATGGCGCAGCCGCCCTCGGCGGGGGAGCAGAACATGTACTTGCGCAGCGGATGACAGACCATCATCGACTCGGATACATCCTCGTAGCTGAAGGGTTTGCGCCGCCAGGCGTTGGGGTTCTTCGACCCGTTCCGGTAGTTCTTCACGGCAACCCGGACGAGCGCGTCTTCGCTGATGCCGTAGTCGTGCATGTAGCGCTGGATCTTCATGCCGAAGAACTGCGGGGTGAGCGCCATGCCGATGTCGCCGTACCACTTGCCGAGGCCGCTGCCCTCGGGATTGACGGTGAAGGCGCCGCGCGGGTGCTTGTCGAACCCGACCGCCATGCCGATATCGAACATGCCGGACTGTATGGCCATGTAGGCCGACTGCAGGGCGCTGCCCCCGGTGGCGCAGCCGTTGGAGACGTTGATGAACTGCAGTCCCGTCAGCCCCAGCTTGGAGACCATGGTGTCGGCAGCGCCCGCCGCCGCCGAGCCGCCGTAGGCGAACTGCATGTCGCTCCAGTCGAGCCCCGTGTCCTCCAGTGCCTGGCGCGCAGCGTAGGTGCCCTGTTCCAGGCCGCTGACGCCTTCGGTGCGGCCGAAGGGATGAATGCCGATGCCGATGATTGCTACGTCCACGCGCTAGCTCCTTTTCCGGTTGGTTGCGTTCGATCAGGTTTCGTCGGAGGGACGGAAGAAAAAGGCGATGATGTCCTTGCCGTCCCGTTCAATGTATTTCTCGACGACCAGGTCCATGTCCATGCCGATGCGCAGCCTGGACAGGTCTTCGGTCTGCAGGCGCGCTTCGACGCGCACCTGGCCGGGCAACTCGACGTAGCCGACGCCGAATGGCCGAAAGGTCTCCGGTGTCTCGGGCCCTTCGTACGGCGGCCGGTTGGGCAGGAACCCCTGAATCGTCCAGGTCCACAGCTTGCCCTTGCGTTCGAGTTCCAGGGTCTCGGTGTCCTGGCCGCAGCAGGCCGGGCAGCCGGATTGCGCGGGAAAGGTCACCACGCCGCAGTCGCGGCATCTGCTGCCGAGAAGCCTCGGGTCGTTGGAAGGCCAGGTGAACAGGCCCTCCGCAATGGGCTGCGTGTTGGCGATGCTCGGCATGGGTCCCCCGTCCGCTGGTTACCGTCTAAAATGACTGTTTTAACCGATTCGCATCGATTAGCCAATCACTAGAGGCAAAAATGAGCAGAGTACAGGACAAGGTGGCCATCGTGACCGGAGGGGCTTCGGACCCGGGTCTCGGGTACACAACGGCGGTTACGCTCGGCGCCGAGGGCGCCAAAGTTGTGGTCACCGATATCGATGAGCCGGGGGCCGGGCGGTGCGCGGAGGCAATCCGGGAGGCCGGTGGCGAAGCGCTTGCCCTGCACCAGGATGTCACCAGCGAAGCGCAGTGGCAGGCCGTAATCGACCGCACCCTCGGCGAATACGGTCGCCTCGACGTGCTGGTCAACAATGCCGGTATCGCCGTGCTGATGCCGATTGCCGAGATGACGCTTGCCGACTGGCACCGGCAGATCGACGTCAATCTGACCAGCGTTTTCCTGGGCTGCAAGTATGGAATGGCGGCCATGCGCGATTCCGGCGGCGGCTCCATCGTCAACCTCTCCTCCGTGGCGGGGCTGGTGGGGATTGCCACCTGTTCCGCTTACGGAGCGGCCAAGGGCGGTGTGCGCATCATGTCGAAGACGCTGGCGGTTGAGGGTGCGCCGGACAACATCCGCTGCAATTCCGTGCACCCGGGGTTCATCCGGACCAACATGCAGGCGCAGGCCGGCGCCGGCTCCGGGCCCCGGGAGTTGCCGCGGGAGCAGGTGCCCCTCGGCCGGATGGGCGAAGCCCGGGACATTGCCAACTGCATACTGTACCTGGCGTCGGATGAGTCGAATTACGTCACCGGCGCCGAATTCACGGTCGATGCGGGAATGACGGCGATCTGAGATCCGGCCGGCTTTTCCCGGGGCCGGCCGGCGGCGATTGCCGTGCGGGAACGGCGACGGTACGCAAGCGGGTTGGGTTGTATGGCGGCGTGCATCGCCCCTCTGGCTTCGGGCTTGCGCCGCCGGTGTTTCGCTGCGAGAGGCTTCCGATTCCAGCAAAGCCTTGACGAAACGAATCGGTCGCTGGATTCTGGCCCCTGTTTTCGGGCGTAGACACGGAGGGATCTGGAACATGCCGGACATGCTGACCGATCTTGCGAATCGACTGGGTGACAAACCCGCGCTGATAGAAGATCGGCCCGGCGGAGAGGAAATCCGCTGGAGCTTTGCCGAGCTCGAAGCCAACGCGAATCGGCTGGCGAACGTCTTCCTCGAGCTGGGGGTCGAGCCCGGCGACAGGGTCATGTGGTGCGGCCGCAACTCACACTGGCCGGTGGCCTGCGGTCATGCCGCGCGCAAGGTGGGCGCCATCTCCGTACCGCTGAATTATCGGCTCACTGCGGAGGAAGCGGCTTATGTCGTGCACAACTCCGATGCCAAGGTGGCGCTGGTCGATGCGGAATTCGCACCGCTCTTTGCAAGCATTCGTCCCGAGACGCCGAACGTCGCACAGGTCATTGTCTACGACGGTGAGGCGGCGCCCGGCCAGCTCGAAGCCGCCTCCCTGATCGGGAGAGCGGACGCCGGCCCGGTGGAAGTGGGTGCGGACCCGTCCGCCGCGGGCACGATGATCTACACCTCCGGTACCACGGGGAAACCCAAGGGCGCTGTGCGGGCGGGTGGCGGCGGCGACCCCACGCTGATGCAGGAGATGATCAACCTGTTCCGCTGGGGGCCGGACGATGTCTATCTCACCACCGGCCCGCTGTACCACTCGGGGCCGGGCGGTTTCCTGGGGATTGCCCACCTGCTCGGCAACACCGCGGTGCTGCAGCGCGCCTTCGATGCCGAAGACTGGCTGAGGCTGCTCGATACCTACGAGGTGACCAGCACCTTCGCGGCGCCGACTCCGGTAAGGCGCATCTGCCAGCTTGCCGACGATGTTATCGGGAAATACCGGCGCGACCGGCTGCGGATCATGGTTGCCAACGCGGCGCCCTGGTCCTACGCCCTGAAACTGGACTACCTCGAGCGGTTTCCGGAGGAATCGCTTTTCGAGGTGTACGGCTCCACGGAACTGGGGGTGAACACCATCATGACGCCGGAGTTTCAGCGCGCCAAGCCGGGGTCCTGCGGCCGGCCCGCCCCGGGTGTCCAGAT
>JAPOON010000230.1 GCA_026713405.1 Gammaproteobacteria bacterium | reverse complement strand
CGTGCAGGCTGCCCGACGCCTTCCCGAGCGTGCCGGGCACGATAGCTTCGGTGCCTCTCACCAATTGCGTGGCCGCCAACAGCCCGATGGCCGACAAACCGGCCAGCAGCCCGAACAGGCTAGCGAGACACCAGGAATGAACCGCAACCGGCATCAGCCAGAGTGCGATGGTGCTGAAGGCGACCTGGGCCGCGATTGCCAGGGCGAAGGCGCGGTCGGGTATCGCTACCCGCGCCAGGTGGGCTATGCCGATTGCCATCAGGTTGCCCGCCGCGAACCCGAGCAGGCCGCGCAGTATGAGCAACGGCACATACCCATCTATCCACGGGCAGGCGGCGTTGCCCGCGACCATGCAGGCCAGGCTGAACAGGGCGACCCGCCGCCAGTCGACCCGGCGAATCCAGGCCAGGGCGGCGATGGCAGCGGCGAATATGCCCGCCAGGTCGGCGGAGGCGACCGCGCCCGCCTGCGCCATGCTCAAGCCGCCCGTGTCGACCAGCGCGCCCACGAACACCGGCAGGATCAGGAAGACTCCGCCCCCGCTCACGATCACGACGATGGTGGCCGCGATGGCCCGCGGGCTCGAGATGCTCATTCGCGAACGCTCATCCGGGCGGTATCAGGCGGTATTGCCGAGAATAAGGTCTGCGGCCCGCTCGGCGACCATCATGGTCGGCGCATTGGTATTGCCGGAGGTCAGCCGCGGAAAGACGGAGGCATCCACCACGCGCAGCCCGTCGATACCGCGCACCCTGAGGTGCGGGTCGACCACGGCCCCGCCGTCGGAACCCATCCGGCAGGTGCCGCAGGGGTGGTCGCCGCGCCAGGCCGTGGCGCGCACATACTCGGCCCAGGCCGTGTCGCTGTCTGCCGTCCCGGGGCCGGGAACCACTTCGCGCACGACATGGCGCCCTAGGGGCTCGGAAGCGACGATGCGGCGCGCCAGCCGGCCGGCCTCGATCAGCCTGGAAACCGACTTCCCGGAACCCACCAGTTCATGCCGAATCACCGGCGCCTCCCTGGGGTTCGCCGAGCGCAGGCCGATGCTGCCGGTGTTGTCGGGATGCAGGAATACGCTGCCGATACCGATTCTGGAGGTGTCCTGAAGCGTCCAGGTGGAACTGTCGACCCCACGGTCTGCCGCGTATCCGACGGGCATGAAGACGAGTTGCAGGTCGGGACGGTCGGCAGCCGCAGAGGAGCGCACGAAAGCCTGTGCGTGGCCCACGCAGTAGGCCAGCGGTCCCCTTCCCCGAACAAGCCAGTTGACGGCGTGGCCGAGTGCCCGGAACGAGACGGGTTTCTCGTTGTTGAGCGTCGGTGCCGTCACGGCCCAGTTCTGCATGATGCACGGGTGTTCCTGCAGGTTGCGGCCGACGCCGTCGAGAGCGTGGCGCACTGCGATTCCGGCGGAGCGAAGTTGTTCGGGGGGGCCGATGCCGGACAGCATGAGCAGCTTTGGGGATATGAGTGCGCCCGCAGACAGGATGATCTCGCCCGCGCAACCGGCCCGGCGAATGGCGCCGCCCCGCTCGTATTCGACCCCCACGGCCCGGTCGCCGGCCAGGAGAATCCGGTTGACGTGGGCGCCGGTGACGATCTTCAGGTTGCGGCGGCTTCGTGCCGGCCGCAGATAGGCCCGTGCGGCGGACTGGCGCAGGCCCTTGTGGATGTTGGTCTGGACGACGCCCACCCCGTCCTGGCGTTCCCCGTTGTAGTCCCCGGTTCGCGCGATGCCGCTCTGCTCGGCGGCTGCGATGAACTGTTCCGTCAGGGGGTGTCCCACGCGCTCCCGAGCGACGTGGACCGGCCCGCCGCCGCCGCGGTAGTTGTCTGCGCCGCCTTCCCAGGCTTCCAGGCGCCTGAAGTACGGCAGAACGCATTCGTAATCCCAGCCCGTGCAGCCCGCCTGGGCCCAGTCGTCGTAGTCGAGGGGATTGCCGCGCACGAACATCATGCCGTTGATGGCGCTGCTGCCGCCGAGCACGTTGCCGGCAGACCAGACATCCTCGACGCCGTTTCGGGAGGCATCTGGTTCGCCGGGGTAGAACCAGTTGAATTTCTCGGCGCCGAACAGCAGGCCGGCGGGTATGGCCAGGGCGGGAGAGCG
>JAPOON010000229.1 GCA_026713405.1 Gammaproteobacteria bacterium | reverse complement strand
TCACCTGGACGTAGTGTCCTGTCCCACAGAAACTTGCGGGACACGACACTAGGCGCGTCGCCAAGCGACGCGATCAAGTTGCTCCGCAACTTGGAGAGGGTATTCGAATATGCAACTCATCTGTCCACATCAAGGCCGCTCAAGGATTCTAGCTTAACGGTCGCGACCCTCTTGCTGACCGAAGTGTCGGCGATGTCCAGGTAGTCATCGCCGCCCAATTCCGCTTGTCCATTGTTGGCGCCGCTCAGAGATGCGCCCGCAGGCGGCTGGCCAGTGGGGCTGCGTCGGCCAGCGAACGCAACAGGTCATTCAGGTGGGTGCAGGTGCTGGTGCCGGTCAGGCTCTGCCGGACGAAGTTCCTGAGCTCCGGCAGCCTGCGGCCCGTCAGTCGCCCGGCACTTGCCGCGGCGGCGGGGCATTCCACCCACGGCAGCACCCGCGCTTTGGCCTGGCAGTGGAGTATCTCGTAGCTCCCGGCATCCGCGCTGGCAGTCAGCGAGTATTCGTGAAGAACGGTTTCCGTCCCGTCCGGGCCGACGTGCGTGTCGCGAAACATGGCGTCGATCGCCAGGTGCCCGGAATCGGCGACATCAATGCGCCGCCTGCGCCGCATCGCGCCGACGGGCAATTCGGGAATGGCATGCCAGGAGAGCGGGTCGCCGGCACGCTCGATGGCTGGAGCGGGCGGACCTACGGGGATCGGGATCTGTCCCTCGCTGGCGATGGCCTGCATCATGGTGGCGTCGCTCGCCCAGCCGGCGCAGATGTCTGCCTTCACCTTGCGAGCTGCGGTTTCGGAGGATGTCGGAGGCTCGTCCGGAGCGCGCAGGTACAGATCGGCGTAGCCGGCGATGAGAGCGGCCACCGGCAGTTCGTCCAGCAGCAGGTAGAGCGGCGTCTGGTTTTCCTTGAGGCGGGGCACCACGGTATCCACGGCGGCGCGAAACCCGGCGCCGACGATGCGCCCGGAGAGACCGCGAAGCGACGCCCCGGGGTTGGTTGCCAAGCTCTCGAGTACGCGTTCTTCGCCGAGTCTGGCCCGGACCGTTGCTTCATCGAGCACGGCGCCGCTGCCATCGGGCCTTGTCAGCACATCGCGGGCGCCGCCCATCAGCGACAGGCCGAGCCGGGTGATTGCGCCCCTGGGGATCATGTCCATGTGACTGGTGCGGCGAATGGACCCTGCGGCACGGGCCGGCGTGGCTGTTGAGGGGTTGTGCACCAGTTGCTGCAACTGACTGGCTGATCTGCTCAACGAATCATCCGGGCTTCGCCTGCGGAGAGATGGACCCAGTATATCTCGACTCCATTTGATCGTTTAACTAAGTTAGCTCTTTTGACTGTGGCCTTGCTTTGCTCTTTAATCGGCCTGAAAGGATCGCCTCAGAAACCTTTGGGAATCGCAGCACATGGACACCGCGGTCAAACCGCCCTTGCCAATTCCGGACGAGTTGACGGAGTTTTTCTGGGAGGGTGTGCGGGCTCACAAACTGATGATCCTGCGTTGTCGGAACTGCGGACATTTCATCCATTATCCGCGGCCTGTCTGTGAGAAGTGCCTGTCTGAAGACCTGGCTCCGGAGCGGGTTTCGGGGCGTGCCACCGTGTACAGCTACACCATCACGATGAAACCCTGGCATCCGTTCTGGGTCGACAAGGTGCCCTATGTGCTCGCCACCGTCGAGTTGTCGGAGCAGAAGGGTCTGAAGATGCTGACCAACCTGGTCGAGTGCCGGCACGACGCGATTGAAGTCGGTATGCCGGTGGAGGTAGCGTTCCGCGAGGTGAGCGAAGACCTCACCTTGCCGTTTTTCAAGCCGGCAGGCTCGCAGGCAGATGCCTGAAACTCCGCGCGTGGCGGCAGTAGGGGTCGGCTACTCGACGACCGGGCGCAGGACCGGCCTGACATCCCGGCAATTGGCCATTCAGGCCTGCAATGCTGCGATGGCTGACGGGGGAGTCGGGGCGGAGGACATCGATGGCATCGCCGTGCTGTGGAATCCAGCGGGTCCGGCGCCGCCGGGGCTCGATGAGGTGAATGCGCTGGACCTGGCGCAAATGATGGGCTACGTGCCCGTCAGCTGGCACGTCAACGGCGTGGGGCCGGCCTACATCGGCCCGGCACTGCAAGCCATCGCTGCGATTCGCGCGGGCTTCTGCCATACCTGCGTAACGGTGCGGGTGATCAACCAGCGCCTGAGCGGGTCGGAGCTTCAGGCGGGAGCGGATGCGACGCCATCTTCCGGGGACGAACAGTTCAGGCGACCGTTCGGACAACTGCTGCCGTTGCAGGCGATTGCGGCGATGCCCATGCAGCGCCACATGGCGGTGTACGGAACCACCGAAGAGCAGTTTGCACAGCACGCCGTGACCCAGCGCTATCACGCGACATTGAACGAAGATGCGATCTTTCGCGATCCGCTCACGATCGACGATTTCCTGGCCATGCCCTACCTGTGCACGCCGTTGCGCATCCTGGATTGCGATTACCCGGTCGATTCGGGCTCGGCGGTGATCTATACCACCGAGGAACGGGCGAGGGACCTTCGGCAGAAACCGGTCTTCGTCGAGTCCGCAGCGTTCTCGGGTACCGGCTACATGGCGTTCGAAATCGAGGACATGGTCAAAAACGCACCGTTTCATACCGGAAAACACCTGTGGGAACGAACCGACCTCACGCCGGCGGACGTGGACTGCGCCCAGCTCTACGATGGTTTTTCCATCATCACCTTTCAGTGGCTGGAGGGGCTCGGCTTCTGCGAGCCCGGAGAGTCCGGACCCTTTGTCGAAGCCGGAAATACCCGGCTGGGAGGTAGCCTGCCGCTGAACACGGATGGCGGGGCCTGCAACGTGGGCCGGCGGCACGGCACCAACTTCTGCATTGAATCGATACGCCAGCTTCGCGGCCAGTGCGGCGCGCGGCAGGTGCGGGACGCCAACGTGGCGGTTTGGGCGAACGCCGTCGGTCCTTTTGGCGGCGCCGTGCTCATGGTCGGGGATTAGGAAGCCAGTCCGAGCATCGCCTTGATGGGGTGCGATTCGAAAGCGTCGGTGGCGCCTGCGCCGACCTGCCCCTGGTCCACGAGCAGATTGGCGCCATTGATGCCGCTTGCGGCATCGCTGCCGAGAAACAGCAGGGTCGTCGCCATCTCGTCCGGGGTGAGCGTTGCCACCCCGACGGCGTCGCGATAGTCCTGCCCGAAGGCGAGCCAGATATCTGCATTGGCCCGTGCCAACGGCGTATCCGTCGGGCCGGGTTGAATGGCATTGATGCGAATGCCCTGGCGCAGCAGCGGGTATGCCTGACGCGCCACGTAGGCGCTCATGGCCATCTTGCTGAAGCTGTAGTTGTCCGTGCCCTCGTGCGCGTCGATCCAGGCCGTCGCCGCTTTCCAGTCGGGCGTATCGAGAAATTCCGTCACGGCCGGCATGTTCTGCGTCCAGGGCAGGCCGGCCACGGATGAGATCATGACCACGGAGCCGCCCCGGCCGAGGCGCCGGCTGTCGATCAGCGTTTCGACCAGGTGGCGCTGCGCGGTGAAGTTGATGAGTACGATATCCGGCGTGCCGTCGGCGACGCCGGCGCAGGCGAACACGACCTGCACGTCGCCCTGCATTTGACCGATGGCGTCATCGACGCTCGACCGGTCGCGCAAATCCACCCTGACGGCGGCGTCCACGTCGTAGTCGATGTCGGCGACGTCCATTGCCGTGACCTTCGCCCCCTGTGCCTTGGCCTGCCGTGCTGCAGCCGCCCCCATGCCGGTTGCTGCCCCGACCACCAGTACGTGCTTGCCCTCATAGCCCAGGAATGAATCGCCCATCCCGATCCTCGATTGGTTAACGTGTCTAACCAAGTACACTACAATCGTCCGGGATCGGCAACCGAAGCGGTGAACACCGGTGCGACAGCGAAAACGTCGCCCGCTTTTGCTTTTCCGCGCGGCCCTGACATACATTACCGCACCGCCATATCCGCACCGCGCTCGTTTGCAGGAAAATGAATAAGCAGGAGACGTCAGAGGCAACGTCGGTCACATTCCAGGCAGCGATACAGTTGCGCAAGAGAGCGCTCGCGGTTGAAGAGGGTAGGTTTCTCGGATCCGAAGAGGAATTGATGGAGGTGCTCGGGGTGAGCCGGCCGACCTTTCGCCAGGTGGCGCGCCTGCTGGTTCACGAGCAGGTTCTCACCATCAAGCGGGGAGTCGGCGGCGGGTTCTTCGCGCGACGCCCGACGCTCAGTACCGTCAGCCGGGCGGTTGCCGCCTACCTCAACTCCCGCCAGACCTCGTTACAACAGGTTCGCGAGGCTGCCCAGGGCGTGTTTCGCATGGGTGTGGAGCTGGCGGCAACGAGTGACAACCAGGCGGCGCGGGAGCGGTTGGACCGGTTGCGTGAAAAGCTGGTTGCGGCGGACGGGCGCCGACCGTCGACGAGGCAGCTATTGGCAATGGAATCGGAACTCGAGAGCATCCTTGGCGAACTGAGCGGCAATCCGGCCATCGAGTTGTGCCTGACCATGTTCAACCAGTTCGGGGCCGAGCAGTCCACCACCAAGCTCTATGCCAATCAACCCGAGCGCATGCGGGCATGGAACAAGGCATCGATTGCCTGCGTGGATGCCATTCTGGCGCAGGATCAACGGGCCGCGCGCGATCGCTTTGCCGAGCGGACCGAATTGCTCAAGCAATGGATTGCCGTTGAACTCGGCAATGCAGGCGGGCGGTCCAGGGCAGCTGCGGCCAGGTAGCATCGTATCCGCGATGGTTGCCCGTTGCCGGCGGCACGCCGGGCGGCTGCCAGTCAGAAAATCAACCAGGGAGGGCGACCGTGATCGACTTCGAGATTCCTGAAGAGCACAAGCGGTTGGGATTGCGGTACCGCAGGTTCGTTGCAGAGCACTGCGTGCCCGCGGAGGCGCAGCTGCGCAGCCGCCCGGTGAAAGACATTCTCAAGGAACTGCATGCCCGGGCCAAAGCCGATGGCCTGTGGTGCCCGCACATGCCCAGGGAGTGGGGCGGCCTGGGATTGGGGCCGCTGGCCATGGCGATCGTGCAATACGAACTCGGCGGCAGCCCGCTGGGTGATCTTGCCGTGAATACGCAAGGGTCC